>JAWOEP010000169.1:0-11861 GCA_046482705.1 Desulfotignum sp. | reverse complement strand
ATCAATTTCCACACAGGTGAATGCCTTGATGGCGGCAGCGGGTCTGATGCGCTTCACGGTTTTCAGCAGATCAATGAAATAATCAAATCCCATATTTTCATTGAGACCGCCCACGATGTGCAGTTCATCCACCGGTTCCTCGATACGCTCCATCAAACGCTGTTCAATGTCTGTTATGGACCAGGCATAGGCATCGGCATCATTTTCATTTCTGGCATAGGCACAGAAGCGGCACCGGTTTTTGCAGATATTGGTATAATTTACATGCTGGTTATAGATATAATAGGCTTTTTTGCCGTGTCTTTTACATCTGACATGGTTGGCGATCTGTCCCACCCCCATAAGATCGGATGTTTCATAAATACAGATCCCGTCTTCCCTGGAAAGACGGGATCCCTGTCTGGCTTTGGCAAAAATCTGTTCCAGCCGTTGATCCGTGAATTTTATGTTCATTACCGTCTCTTTTTTCTTCTGACAACCTTTCTTTTTTTTCTGGGTTCTGCTGCATCCCGGGAGGCAGCCATATTCAGTTTTGGATCATTCAGGTTCGATTGGGAATAGGCACACGATGCCCTGGGGCATTTAAGGCCTTTTTCCCCTTCCGGGGTTGTTGTTTCCGTTAAAAACGGATTTTTGCACAAGGGACAGTAAAAATGATAGGGCTTGTCCCAGCTTACAAACCGGCAGTCCCTGCTGGAACAGGAAAAATATTCTTTGCCTTTTTCCGTTGTACTGGAAACAATTTTTCCTGACCCGCACACAGGACAGGACATGCCCAGATCACTTTCAAACGCGGCAATCTTTGCTGCAATATCATCTTCCCCGGAATCTTCAGAAACCTTTTGTGCAGACACCGGGTTTTGTGTTTCAGAACTTGCTGCATCTGATTCTTTTTGTTTTCGGATCTGTTCTTCTTCCAGACGGATACGTTCTTCCATGGCCCTGAGACTGGCCTCACGTTCCGCCATGGCAGCTTCTTTGGCTTCCAGTTCTGCTGCCCGTTCTTCTGCCCTGGCAGCCATTTGTCTGGCATCCTGGAGCTGGGCTTCTTTTTCCTCCAGAACTTTGCGCTGTTCTGCCGCTTCCTGTGCCAGCATCTGGGCTTCTTTGATTTTTTCGTCTTTTTCCGCCAGCTGCCGGGCCAGGTCGGCTGCTTTTTTTGCCGCTTCTTCGGTTTTTCGAACTTCTTCTTTGCGGGCCGCAATCTCTTCCGGGGTGGGGCCTTTGTCAAACACATCCGTGACCTGGATTTTCTGCTGGTACTCGTCTGATTTTTTCCGCCGGGTCTTCACCAGTTTGGACAGCCGGCCCAGGTTCTCTTTTTTCAGTTTCCTGGAAACCTCTTTGTTCTCCTGGATGGATTTTATTTTGCCGGCCTTCATTGCAGAGGCCCGCTTGCTGGCATTATCTCCGGATACTGAAACCCCGCTGGATTTCAAAGAAGCTGCAAAACTTTTTTTGGCCAGATCCAGGCTTTTGCGGCCGGAATTCACTTCCTCATGCATCTGGAGGACAAAGGCAATCAGGTTCATGCCCTGCATGCCCGGAAACATGGAATCCAAAAGGCCTGCCATCATGAATGCCGGCATGTCAGCATGCAGTTGCCCTGTGTCATCCTTGCGCATATATCCTTTTTCAAAACAGGCTGTTACAGCAGAGTCCAGGTAATCATCCCGGGCCAGACCGATATCTGTCAATTCGGCGTAAAAGCTTTCCAAAACATAGCGTTCCGGCGGAAAATCCGCATACTGCTTGATCTCTTTTTCCCGTTCCACAATCAAGGTGATACAGGTTATGGTGGCCAGGTTAAAGGACATCATGGCAGCATCAAAATCAACATCTATGAAAGATATGATTTCCCGGGCCAGGATTTCATCCAGCTGGAATTTTACAAGCTCCGGGGTAATGGGGGTCTGCTGTGTCATGGGGTGTCATCTCCCTGGTTGATTTCAGAAATCATATCTGCAATGCTGGAAGCCAGCTGTTCCACTTTTTCACTGCTGCGGTCCTTGATTTCCGCCATTTCCCGGGGCCCGGGTTCCTGGTCGGCTTCATCATGACGGGCGGAGGAAATATCCAGGCATTCTCCCTGGCGGTTGAAAACCACAGACAAGGGAACCTTTATTTCAAAATCAAATTTATAGGCAATCTGGTTGTCAAAAACCACCATATCACCATTTTTATAATCCACTTCATCCTGCAGGGCAAACTTATGTTTCTGCATGAGCAGTTTTTCTATGGCTTCCCAGTCAAGCTCCGCATTGATGGTATCTATAAATTCTTTTTCACTTTCCTGTATCAATTCCGGACTGGTCACTTTCATGGAATACCCCTTTTATGTAAATTTCAAATCGATTTCTTTTGCAAAACTCAAGAAAGCCGCCCCTGCCGGACTTTTTATATCATACAACACCAGGGGCATCTTTTTTTCAATGGATTTTTGCACTGCAGTATCGTGGGGAATATGGGTATCATATGCCAGATCCGAAATCCGGGGCATGTTTTCAGCGGTTAATATGCTGGGGATATCATCCCGGGCATGCCGGCGGTTAAACACAAATCCCCCTATTTTCAATGGAATTTTGTGATTTTTCCGAATATAATGTATCAATTTGAGGAGGCAGTGAAATTCTTGTGTAACGGTGTGGCCCGGGCAGACAGGAATGATAAGCCAGTCTGCTGCAGCCAGGGCCATGACACTTAAAAATCCGTAAGAAGACGGCGCATCAATAATGATATAGTCATACCCTGACGGCGCATCCTCCTGGATCAGCAGCCGGAGAACTATCTGGTTGGACAAACTGTCTGACAGTTTCAGGGCAGTATCAAACAGGCTGAATCCAGCAGGCAGGATATCCAGACCTTCCGGTTTTGTTTTCTTGACAGCCTCGGAAAATCGTGTCTTCCCTTTGAAAACAGATGCCAGATCATTGCCCGGGCCGACATCATCCCTCCCGGCCCATGCCGTACTGCACCCCTGGGGGTCGCAGTCGATGAGCAGTACTTTTTTTTCATATAATGCCAGACAGGCGGCAAGATTGACTGCTATGACGCTCTTGCCGGTACCGCCTTTCTGCCCTGCTATTGTCAACACATTGGCCATAATTCTTCTCTTGTAGCACAATCTAAAAAAATATCAATCCCCATATCAATATTTACACGACATTTACCTGGTTGAAAAAAACAGGTCGATATATAATAATACAGTCTGGTACAAAATTTTGTCACAGGAGGCCCCTTGGCCAATATTTCCATCACCCTGGAAGGCATTCACCAGGCAGCCGCGAATCTTAACTACCGGCCCGGCTCCATCAAGCAGAAAACCCTGGCAGCCATCCTTTCTTTTTATACCACTGAAGATGCCCTTGATTCCCTGGATCATATCGATACAGACACCCTGGTCAAAACTGTCTGGGATGTGGGGGCGGGTACAGCAAAAATCATTTCCAAAAGAAGAAATTTTTTCAGTCTCAGATCCGCCATAAATGCTGATCTCAAAAAGTTGTCCGCCAAAGACAAAAATCCGGAAAACATCATTATCACTGATGCCAATATCTTTGACATGACAGAGGATGCCAAAAACAACCTGCTGTCTTCTTTCAGCAATGCCATCAAAACCGGGGATGTGGATCTGCAGCAGGCAACAGACATTCTCAAGGTCCTCAGCGATTTTCTGGATGAATTTGAAACAGATGAAAAAACCGATGCTTCCCTGAATATCATCGAACAAATAAAAAACCTTCTTGCGCGCATTTCCCGGGAAATACCGCCAGATGACACTGACACACCGGACAGTGAAGACGATACCGAAGAAATCGTTTTAGAAGAAGATGAAGAACTTGAAGAGATCCAGGATCTTGATGAAGAAATCATAGATGTGGATGAGACAGAAACCGAAGATGACCTGGAGGAAGATCCGGACCTGGAGGAAGAAGAACTGGTCGCACTGGACCCGGATGAAGAGCTGGTTGAACTGGAGCATGATCAGGCGCTTGAAGAAACCGAAGCAGAGGACCGGGACAGCCCGCCTGGAGAAATCGACACAACGGACGAGGATGCACAACCGGATGAAGACACTGAAGAAATCGTGCTGGAAGATGATGAAGAACTCGAAGAAGTTGATGAAGTTGATGGACTCAGTGAGGAAGAATTCCAGGACCCTGACCTTACAGAAGATGGTGAGCAACCCGCTGAACTGGATGAGGATGAAGAACTGGTCGAAGAAGAGGAACTGGATGAAGATACCGAAGAAATTGTGCTGGAAGATGATGAAGACTTGGAAGAAGTTGATGAACTCACTGAGGAAGAAATCCAGGCTCTGGAGGATTTCAGACAGAAACAGGCCCTGGCTGAAGAATTTGATGACACCCTGGGGGAAAGGGAAAAAAAATTCAATGCCTATGTCAAAGTTCCCGGCGGCATCTATACCGTGGGCACAAAAAAAAGCGGGCCCTCCGGTCTGAAGCTGCAGCAGTTTGACATGCCCGAGGTCTATATCGGCCGGTATCCGGTCACCAATGCCCTGTTTGAAGTTTTCATCGATAAAACCGGATACCGGACCACTGCGGAAAAAACCGGTTTCGGCACAGTATTTTTTTCCCGGTACAAACGCGATGGCAACCAGGCATCATGGCACAAGAGCGGGGGCTCCAGGCAGGTAAAAGGGGCCTGCTGGTACCAGCCCCACGGCCCAGGGTCTTCTTTGCACAAAAAACGCAACCACCCTGTGGTCCAGGTCAGTGTGGAAGATGCGTTTGCATATGCATCATGGATCGGCCGCAGACTTCCCACCCAGGCCGAGTGGGAAGCGGCTGCGCGGACCGATATGGGCTGCAGATACCCCTGGGGAAACGACTTTGCCTTACAGGCCCTTAACATTGAAGACACTGGCCTGGCAGACACCTGCCAGGTGGATGCCTATGACATGCATGCCAATGCCTTTACCATTGCAGACATGCTGGGAAATGTCATGGAATGGACCTCTGATGAGGAAATGCCGCCGGCTGCAGCCCCGGACGTAAGGCCCATGTGTGTTGCAAAGGGCGGGGCCTGGAACAGCGGTCCGGGCATAACCATCAGTTCCAGGGGGTTGTACAAGAACGGTTTCACGGCCAACACCATTGGATTCCGGTGTATTTCCGAACTGTTTTTGTAGTGCTGTTAGCTTTTAGCTGTTAGCTTTTAGCTGTTAGCCTTTAGCTGTTAGCTGTTAGCTTTTAGCTTTTAGCTGTTAGTGATGAACGGGGTCGGCCAGCTTTGAAGGTTGGATACCAAAATAAGGATCTTGCATGGATCAGTTTATTCAGGAATACCTTGATTTTCTCATCGTGGAAAAGGGGTTGGCAGCCAACAGCATTGCATCCTATGCTGAAGATCTGTCCCGGTTTGCAGATTTTCTGGAAAAAAACAAGGTTGCCTGTCCGACCCGGGCAGATACCACCGTCATTCTGGCATGGCTGGTCCATCTGACCCGCAGGGGCCTGGCCCCCAAATCCCGGGCCCGTCATCTGATCACCATCAGGGGGCTGTACAGATTTCTGGTAAGCCAGGGCCATGTCCGGAGCAATCCGGTCACAGATGTGGATATTCCCAAAACCGGTCAGACCCTTCCCCACATCATGTCCATACCGGAAGTGGAAGCCCTGCTCGGGGTGATCGATACCACCCGTCCTAAAGAACTGCGCAATGCCGCCATGCTGGAAATCATGTACGGGGCCGGCCTGCGGGTATCTGAACTCATCCATCTCAAACTGCCCGACATCAACCTGGATGCCAACCTGGTGCGGGTCACGGGCAAAGGCGCCAGAGAACGCATGGTACCCATCGGATCACAGGCTGGAAAACTTGCCAGGCAGTGGAAGGACCAGGCCCGGCCCCTGGTGCTCAAACATCTCACCAGCCAGTATCTTTTTGTTGCCAGGGGAACAAAGCCCATGACCAGGCAGGGGTTCTGGAAAATCATCAAAAAATATGCGGCAAAAGCCGGCATTTCCCGGAACATCACCCCCCATACCCTGCGCCACTCTTTTGCCACCCACCTGCTGGAAGGGGGTGCAGACCTGCGGTCTGTCCAGACCATGCTGGGCCATGCTGATATCTCCACCACCCAGATCTATACCCATATCTCCAGGGATTTTCTGCTGCGCATGCATGAAAAATACCATCCCAGACGATAGGTCGCTTTTGTAAAGGGAGACATTGATTATGTTAATTTTCTTTTGATTGCAAATCACCTTCAACATAGCGGTGAATGATACCTGAAATCAAGGTTTGATAGGGCACTCCCATTTGCATTGCTTTTTTTTGAATGCCTTTATAGTCGTGGTCGTAAAGGCGTATTGTGACCCGTTTGTCTTTTTTGAAAGTGCTCTTTGCTGCAGCTTTAATTGCCAGAATTTCTTTCTCAGAAGGCCTTTTTAACTTCATCTTGCCAGATTCATAGGCTTCCAGAATTTCTTTTTCTTCTTTATTGAGTTTCATGAGCCTTTTTCCTTCGATTTCAAGTAATCTTTTGTTGCCTTTCTACTTGGAATTATAGTCTTTAGAAAAATATATTTGGTTTCAACTACATGTGGAACAAGATATATATAATTTTCAATGATCACAAAGTAGATTCGTTGCCCTGGATATTTCCCCTGGTTTGGATGATCAGCAGTCAACCAGATATCTCCTTGTCCAAGATGAAAAATAATCTGCTCAAAGGAAATATTACGATTTTCCTTTAGCCATTCGTTTTTTTCAGGGTCCCATTCAAATTTCATAATTATATATGTAAATTCAAAAGCGGTAGAAGTCAATGGAAGTAATCTGTTTTCAATGCTGGTGCCCCTACAAACACTTGATAGTCACAATCTTTTTGTGGTAATAGATACGCCTGTCAATAACCTTATTACACGGAAAAATAATTCCATGAACACCCTTGAAGCCGCCCGGTCCGCCCTTTTTCAGATAACCAGACCCGTATTTGTCACCACAGACGCCGGCAGCCGTCTGTCTTTTACCCACCATTACCCTGAAGGATCGCAAAAAACATCCCGGGATATGCCGTTTGCAGCATATGCACCGGCAGTGCCGCTGAACGCCTTGGGAGACAAGACTTTTATGCACCGCCACGGGCTTTCCTGTCCTTATGTGGCCGGGGCCATGGCCAACGGCATCTCCTCGGTTCAGATGGTGGAAACCATGGCTGAGAACGGCATGGTGGGATTTTTCGGGGCAGGCGGGCTGTCTCTGGAAAAGATCCGGGAAGCGGTAGTGCATCTGACATCCTGCCTCACAGACAAACCCTTCGGGTGCAACCTGATTCATTCTCTGACCGATGCGGAACATGAAATGGCAACCGTGCAAATGTACCTGGACCATGGTGTCCGCCTGGTCAGCGCGGCTGCATTCATGCGCATGACCCCGGCCCTGGTGTTTTACCGGATCAAGGGCATTCACCAGACACCTGACGGCACAATTCATACCCCCAACCAGATCATGGCCAAGGTATCCAGAATCGAAGTCGCCCGGCAGTTTTTCTCACCGCCTCCCCCAAAAATTGTCAACCATCTTTTGGAGAAAAACCTGATCACCCCAAAGGAAGCGGATCTGTCCCGGTATATTCCCATGGCCCAGGACCTGACCGCAGAAGCCGACTCGGGCGGACACACGGACAACCGGCCGGCCCTGGCACTTTTGCCCACCATGATCGCACTGAAAGACCAGTTCACGGCCCGGTTTCAATACCCATTGCCCCTGTGCGTGGGACTGGCCGGCGGCATTGCCACCCCGGAGTCGGCAGCAGCCGCATTCGGCATGGGAGCGGCCTATATTCTGACCGGCTCCATCAACCAGTCCTGTGTGGAAGCAGGCATCAGCCAGGAGGTCAAAGAAATGCTCTGCAAGGCGGAACAGGCTGATGTGGCCATGGCACCGGCTGCAGACATGTTTGAAATAGGGGCCCGGGTACAGGTGCTGAAACGCGGCACCCTGTTTGCCCTGCGGGCGGAAAAACTGTATCAGCTGTACCGGACATACGACAGTTTTGCCGACATCCCTGCACCGGCCAGACAGGAAATAGAAACCAAATTCCTGCAGACAGATTTTGAGACAGCATGGCAGTCCACCAGAGATTTTTTTGCCGCCAGGAACATGCACGCCCAGATCGACAAAGCCCGGTCCGATCCAAAACACAAGATGGCCCTGGTATTCCGGTCCTATCTGGGCCAAAGCTCCCGGTGGGCCATCCAGGGAAACCCCGGGCGCAAAATGGATTTCCAGATCTGGTGCGGGCCTGCCATGGGGGCATTCAACATGTGGGCGCAAAACAGCTTTCTTGCCGGCCCTGAAAACCGCAAAACCGCAGATCTGGCCTTCAACCTTTTGTTCGGGGCCTGTGTCATTACCCGGGCCATGTTTTTAAAAACCCAGGGCATTGCTTTGCCCAGGGGCGCAGCATCGGTGGTGCCCATGAAAAAAAATGAGATCCTGGCCCTGGCCGGCCCCGGATCCCATCCCTGAATTCCCGGGATTCTGTATGTAAAAGTTTTGTCAAAAACCCCTGCCAACAGATGATTTAAAGGATCCAGGCCTGTATATTCAGTGGCAAATAATTATTATATAAACACCCATGCCCTGACGGGTACAACAGAATATGAAAGCTGTTAGCTGTTAGCTGTTAGCTGTTAGCTGAGTACTGATGGCTGATGGCTTTCATATAAAAAAGATTAATTCATGAGACAGGACACCCCCCAGACCACTGACATCGCCATCATCGGCATGGGATGCATTTTCCCCGGATCCTTTGATCTCAAAGATTTCTGGCACCTGTTGTTCAATGGCACAGATGCCATAAAAGATATTCCGGATGACACCCACTGGCAGATCACAGATTATTTTGATCCGGATCCCTCCCGGCCGGACCACACCTGCTGCACCCGGGGCGGATTTATACCGAAAATCAGTTTTGACCCGGCTGCTTTCGGCATTCCTCCCAACAATATCACTGCCACTGACACAGCCCAGCTGCTGGGTCTTGAAGTGGCAAAAATGGCGCTGGAAGATGCCGGATATGCAAAAGACCATCCTTTTCTGGCCCGGGGCAGGGTCAATGTTATTTTAGGGGTAACCGGCACCCAGGAGCTGGTGATTCCCCTGGGGGCACGGCTTGGCCATCCCATCTGGAAAAACGCCCTGGATGCGGCCGGCATTCCTGTTGAACAAAAAAAACAGGTTCTGGATACCATCCGGTCATCCTATGCCCAGTGGCAGGAAAACTCTTTTCCCGGGCTTTTGGGCAATGTGGTGGCCGGCAGGATCGCCAACCGGTTCAACCTGTCCGGCACCAACAGTGTCAGTGATGCTGCCTGTGCCAGCTCCCTTGCGGCCCTGCATACAGCTGTGATGGAACTGACCGCACACAAGTGCGATATGTCCATCACAGGCGGGGTGGACTGCCTGAACGATATTTTCATGCACATGTGTTTTGCGAAAACCGGCGTGCTCTCCCATACCAGTGATGCACGGCCCTTTTCCAAAGATGCGGACGGCACTGTTCTGGGAGAGGGTATCGGCATGCTGGTGCTCAAACGCCTTGCAGATGCACAGAAAAACAAAGACCGGATCTATGCTGTTATCAAGGGGATGGGCACAGCCAGTGATGGAAAAACCTCTGCCATTTATGCCCCGGATGCAAAGGGCCAGCAAAAGGCATTGCAGGATGCCTATCGCCAGGCCGGTATCGACCCGGCCAGTGTAGGCATGATCGAAGCCCACGGCACCGGCACCCGGGTGGGGGACAAGGTGGAATTTGACGCACTGACATCCTGTTTTGGTGTGCAAAATGCAAAAAACAGCATTGCCATCGGGTCGGTAAAATCCATGATCGGCCACACCAAAGCGGCCGCCGGTGCCGCCGGCATCATCAAAGCGGCCCTGGCCCTGCACCACAAGGTGATCCTGCCCACCCTGAAGGCAGATATGCCGGACCCGGACCTGGATATCAACAATTCCGCCTTTTACCTGAACAACCGGTCCAAACCCTGGGTGCCGGGATCCGGAGCGACAAGTCCCAGGCGGGCGGGCATCTCGGCATTCGGCTTCGGGGGCAGCAATTTTCATGCAGTCCTGGAAGAATATGATGCCGGAAAATCCCATGTCTCCTGGGATGGATCCGTACAGATTGCCGCATTTTCAGCCCCTGATACCGCAGGTCTTCTGGAAAAACTGGCGGCTTTTGAAACACAAATCACCCCGGATCCGGGCATGGATGACGGAGAGATATCCCGGCGTATCGCCTGGCAGTCCGCAGCATCCAGACAATCTTTTAATGCCGGCCAAGCGGTGCGCCTGCTCATGGTGCTGCAAAAAGACATTGATCCCGGGGCTTTGCTTGACCAGGCCCGGACCGCGGTGGAGAAACAGGGACCTTCCCGGTATCCTGTCTACTATGGTACAGGCCCGGCCAAAGGCAAGCTGGGGTTTGTGTTTCCCGGCCAGGGCAGCCAGTATCCTGATATGGGAAAAGACCTGTTTGCCCTGTTTCCGGAAGCATTGGAAGCACTGGCACTTGCCCGGAAAATTTTCAAAGACCACACCAGTGATACCCTGACCCCTGAAGAAGCCCGCCAGGAGCTGACCGATTTTATGTTTGCATTGCCCGGTCATGTCCAGGACAAATCTGTGTCAGAATCGCACCTGCGGCACACCCGGGTGGCCCAGGTGGCCATTGGTGCGGTTTCTCTTGCCATGACCCTTGTGCTGCGGCGGTTCGGCATCCTGCCCCGCATGACCTGCGGCCACAGTTTCGGGGAACTTTGTGCCCTGCATGCAGCCGGATGGATGGATGACAACACCCTGCTGACCCTGGCCGCTGTCCGGGGAAAACATATGGCAGCCGCCGGGAAAACCGCTTCTGACAGCGGCAGCATGCTGGCTGTTCAGGCAGACATAGCCAGGATCGAGGCTTTGCTTTTGGATCTGGATCTGGACCTGGTGCTGGCCAACCGCAACAGCCCGAACCAGGGGGTTGTTTCCGGCCCCACCCCGGACATTGAAAAAGCGGCCAAATCATGCAGAAAACAAAAAATACGGGCAATAAACCTGCCGGTGGCAGCCGCCTTTCACAGCCATCTGGTGGCAGATGCAGCCACCCCTTTTAACGCCTTTGTGGCAGACCAGGTCCTGGTGCCCACAGATATCCAGGTGTTGTCCAACACCACAGGCAAACCCTATGAAACCGATCTGGAAAAGATCCGATACACCCTGGGGCACCAGCTCATGCATCCGGTACGTTTCATGGAAAACATTGAAACCATGCACCAAAACGGGGTGTCTTTGTTTGTGGAAACAGGTCCCAAAACCGTATTGACCGGGCTGGTGAACCGGATTCTGGATGCAGATGCCGTCACTGCTGTGGGCATGGATGCCTCCTGCGGAAAAAAATCCGGACTGACCGACCTGGCCGGGGTGTTGTGCACCATTGCTGCCAAAGGATTTCACGTGGACCTCACCCAGTGGGAAGATCCGGTCAAACAGCCGGAACCCAAGCGCATGCGGGTGCAGCTGTCCGGTGCCAATACCAAACCTGTCACCATAAAAGCATCCACACCTGTAAACTCAACAGCATCTGGACCTGAAAACCCGCCGGAAAACGAGAATCCATCGGAAAATGCAAAACCACGGGAACGTTTAACTCCACTGAAAAACGCACAACCATTGCAAGGTGAAAAAGCACCTGCACCCGGAAAAATATCGGAACCGGAAAGAAAACAGGTTCCCCCAAAAAAAAATCATGACAATCCTGCCCCGGTTTTCCAGCAAGGCCAAACGGATACATCCGGGGCACGCCAACAAGGATCTGATATGCACACCCCTTCTGA
>JAWOEP010000044.1:0-14291 GCA_046482705.1 Desulfotignum sp. | reverse complement strand
CTGCAGACCCAGCACAATTTTACCCCCAAACGGGGCCTCAATGTCATGGGGTACCGAAAATTTCATGAATCCGACCTGGCCGGGGCTTCCAGTTTTTTGTCAACCGGGATCGACCTGGCCCTGCTGCAGCGGTTCACTGAAAAATGGTCCGGGAACCTGAATTTTTTATATGAGGAAAATGAATACAACGGCATCAACCGGGATGACACACTGCTGAGTTTTGGTCCGGCCCTCCGGTTTGAACCCAGAAGGTGGCTGTTTTTTGATCTGGGGTATACCTATTCCAAAAATGATTCAAACATAGATTTTTTTGATTATGAGATTAACCAGTTCTTTTTTCGTGTCACAGCGTCCCTGTAAGTACCGGCTGTCGAAGTTTGCTGTCAGCTTGTGCATCTTTATGGTGTGCTGTTTTTTGCCGCCGGCCGCCTTTTGCCAGGAATATATTGTGGGAGAAGGGGATATCCTGGAACTCAAAGTGTATGAGAACCCGGATCTGTCAACCACGGTGCGGGTAAGTTCCGGCGATACCATCCGGGTGCCGCTGCTCGGAGAGATTTCTGTGCAGGAGCTGACCGTCTCCCAGGTGGCGGCAAAGATTCAATCTTTGTTTGCCGACGGGTATCTGGTCAGTCCCCAGGTGGATGTGTTTATCACGGAACACCGCAGCAAAAAAGCCCTTATCCTGGGCCAGATCAGAAGCCCGGGACAGTATGAACTCCGGGGCCGGGTCACGTTTCTGGAATTTATTTCAGAAGCGGGGGGCCTGACAGAAGAAGCCGGCAGCATTGCCACCATCAAGCGGACAAATGACAGCGGCGCCAAAAGCGACCAGATTGTTCTGGATCTGGAAAAACTCATCAAAAAAGGGGATGCCACATTGAATGTGCTGATCCGGGACAATGACACGGTCTATATCTCAAAAGCGGACACCTATTATGTGTCCGGTGAGGTGAAAAAACCGGATTCCTATAAATTCGAGCCCAACCTGAGTGTTATCAAGGCCATTACCAAAGCCGGGGGGTTTACCAACATCGCATCCAAGGGCAAGGTGCGGATTATCCGCAAGGTCAATGGTGAAAAAACTGTTTATGAAAACGTCAACATGGATGAACCCGTGCTTCCGGATGATGTCATCGTGGTTCCGGAAAGTTTCTTTTGATGATACAGGAAAAAGAGATCCATTTACGCGATTATCTGCGGGTTGTAAACAAACGCAAGTGGGCCATTGTCACGTTTTTTATTCTCACCGTGCTCACGGTGGTCATTGCCACTTTTACAAAAACCCCGTTGTACCAGGCTTCCACCAAGGTCATGATCGAGCGCAATACTGCCGGGGCTTTGACAAGCACCTACTCCTATACCCCGTATGATCCGGAGTTTATTGAAACCCAGAACCAGCTGATCATGAGTGCCTCTGTGGTGAAAAAAGCAGTGGATGCGCTGGGTCCCGAAAAAATGTATGATGTGGTTTTTGCAGGAAAAAAAGAAAAAACATCCTGGTTTTCCGGGGTGGGTGACTGGTTCAAAGAACAATATGCAGCCCTCAGATCCATGATCGGCATCGATGCCATGCTGGCCGCCGGCAATGTTGTTGAAAAATCCATGCCGGATGATCAGCAGGCCGTGCCGTTGACCAAAGCCCAGATCCTGGAGATCTTCATTAAAAATAATATTTCCGTCACACCGGTGCAGAATTCCCGGATCCTGCAGATCGGGTTCATGTCGGAAAATCCCGCTGTGGCCATGAATGTGGCCAATTCCCTTTCCCGGGCTTATATTGACGAACTGATCGATATGCAGATGTCGGTATCCGGCTACAGCATCGGGTGGATGACCCAGAAAGCCGAGGTCCAGCGCAAAAAGCTGGAAGACTCTGAAAAAAAACTGCACCAGTATAAAAAAGACCATGATATCGTTACCATTGAAGACCGGGTCACGGTGCTGCCGGAACGGATGTCTGATCTGTCACGCAAACTTACGGCGGCTGAAAACACGCGCAAGGAGCTGGCAGCTGTTTACAGCCAGGTCCGCAACGTTAAAAAAGAAAAACTGGAAACCATCCCTGTTATCGCGGAAAATGTATCCGTGGAATTCATCAACCAGAAGATTCTGGATGCCCAGCAAAAACTGTCTGATCTTTCCAAAAAATATGGTCCCAAGCATCCGAGGATGATATCTGCCCAGAACGAGCTTGAGGGATTGAAAGACAGCAAATATCAAGAACTGGAAAATGTGGTCCAGACCATCCGCAATGAATACCAGCTGGCCCAGTCCCGTGAGCGGGACCTGAAGGCAGCACTGGGAGAAACCCGGTTCGAGGCGGAGCAGCTGGGGGAAAAATCGATCCAGCTGGGCATGCTCCAGCGCACCGTGGATACCAACCGGTACCTGTATGATGCCCTGGTGAAAAAAATGAAGGAACGGGACATCACGGAAAGAAACCAGTCCGTGAATGTCTGGGTGATCGAGGAAGCAAAACTGCCTGTAAAACCAGCCAAACCCAACAAGAAACGCAATGTGCTTTTGGGCATTATTCTGGGTCTTTTCGGCGGCATCGGCCTGGCCTTCTTTTTTGAATACCTGGACAACACCATTAAAACCCCGGAAGATGTGGAGGAAAAATTCGATATTCCCGTCATCTCCACCATTGACCTGATCAAAGGCAAAAACCCGAGCCTGGCACAGAATATGATGGCGGATACTTCCTCTTTGATGGCGGAAAGTTTTAAAGGCATGCGCACGGCTGTGTTTTTATCAGCTGCAGATACCCCGCCCAAAAGCCTGCTGATCACCAGTGTGACCCCGGGGGAGGGAAAATCATCCGTAACCGCCTGTCTGGCTATTTCCATTGCCCAGGCAGGAAAAAAGGTGCTGCTGATAGATGCGGATATGCGCCGGCCCACCCAGCACAAACAGTTTTCCCTGGATAACACAGCCGGGTTGAGCTCGTTTCTGGCCGGGGTGTCGGATGCAGAAACTGCCATACATGCGGGTGTAGTGGAAAATATGGATGTCATGCCCTCCGGTCCTGTGCCCCCCAACCCGTCGGAACTGCTGATATCAAAAAATTTGTCCCATATGCTGTCCGATGCTGCCCAGAAATATGATATGGTTTTGGTGGATACCCCACCCCTGGCCAGTGTGACCGACCCGGTGCTGTTGAGTAAACAGGTGGAAGGGGTGATCCTGGTCACCTGGGCCGGCAAAACCACCCATGAAATGCTGGGCAAGGGCTTAAAACAGCTCAGGGAAGTGGATGCCCCCCTGACCGGTTTGGTGCTGAACTATTTTAACGCCAAAAAGAGCGGGTATTATTATAATTACGGGGATTACTATTACGCATCCACCTCTGAAACATCCTGAATAACATGTCTTTTGCCCTGTCAAAACGGTTGTTTTTTTTCCTGCTGGTGTTCACCCCCCTGGCATTCGGCACCACTGAACCCTGGTCCTATGCTGTCATGGAAATACTTACCGCCGTGGCTGTGCTGGGGTATTTTGTGCATGTTTTCCGGCATGATGCCGGCATATACCAGGTGCCCGGTATTGTGCCCCTGGTGATATTTCTGGGGTATATCCTGTTTCAGGTGGTCCCGCTGCCTGCACCGGTGGTGGCCATATTGTCTCCCAAAGCCTTTGAGATCCATACAGTCACCCGGGCCGTAACCGATACCACCGCTTTTATGACCGTGAGCCTTCACCCAGGGTCAACAGTAAGTGAGTTTTTCCGGTATACCACCTATGTGCTGTTTTATGTTCTCACGGTGCAGCTGCTTTGCCGCAAAGATCTGTTACGGACCACTGTGTTTGTTGTTGCGGTTTTCGGCGGACTTCTGGCATTTTCCTCCATTCTCCAGTTTTACCTGACAACCGACATGGCCCTGTGGTTCCGCCATGCCCCCAACAACAGTATTGTGGTGGGACCCTATGTCAATCACAACCATTATGCCGGTCTGATGGAAATGATTTTCCCGGTGGTGCTGGGGTTGTTTTTGTTTTACCGGCCCCGGATCCACAATACCTCCCTGATCCGGGGGATCGCAGAAATATTTAGCCAGGAAAAAGCCAATATCCATATTCTCATCGGGGCTTCAGCCCTGCTCATTGTGGTGTCCATCTTTGTCAGCCTTTCCCGGGGGGCCATGATCAGTACGGTGGTATCGCTGGTGGTGTTCACCGGTTTTCTGCTCAAACGCAGAATCAGCCGGGGAAACACATTGCTGATCATGGGGATGATCATACTTGCCGCCCTGAGTATCGGGTGGTTCGGCTGGGAACAGATTCTGGAGCGGTTTGCCCGGTTGAAAAATGCCCACGGCATCATCCATGAGTCCCGGCTGGATTTCTGGAAAGACACCTGGGTAATGATCCAGGATTTTGTTTTCACCGGATCAGGTATGGGCACTTTTTCCCATGTGTACCCCTTGTACCGCACCATCATCAGTGACCGGTTTTTAACCCATGCCCACAATGATTACCTGGAACTGCTTTCCGAAGGCGGGGTTTTCGGATTTTTTCTGGCAGCCCTGTTTCTTTTGGTGGTGTTTTATAAAACATATGCTGTTTTTATGCAGCGGCGGGATGCATTTTCCATCTATCTGTATATCGGCAGTCTGTCAGCCCTGGTGGCCATACTGGTGCACAGTGTTACCGATTTTAACCTGCACATCGGTGCCAACGGCCTGTGGTTCTTTTTTATTGCAGGCATGCTGGTGGCATCGGCCCATACCAGCCAGCATAAAAACAGCCGGGAAACCCGGCTTGCCCTGGTGCGGTCCCGGAAAATTGAGCCGGTTCTGGTGGGGGCCCTGTGTTGTATCACCCTTGCCGTGGCTGTCTTCAACCTGTCGCATCTCATGGGGCGTTTTTACTACAACACCATTAAAAACTATCCTGTGACACAAAACACCGCAGCTGAAACCTATGAGAAAATTGACAAAATCGCCCGGTTGACAGCGCGGTTTGATCAGTTTCACGGGGCAGCCCGGTTTACATCTGCAGATATTGCATGGTTTGCGGGAAATGAAAAAAGAGCGGAAAAACTGTTTGTGGAAGCCCTGGTTCGTGATCCTTTGAATTCACTGTATCTGGGACGGTTTGCCACTTTTCTTGCACGCCGGGACCAGAAACAAAGAGCAGAACTGGGATTTCAAAAAAGCATGCTCTATGACAAAACCCGCCCGGATTATACCTTTCAATATGCCACCTGGCTGCTGGCCGGACAAAACAGGGAAAAAGGGCTGCAGTATCTGCGCAGAACCCTGGAACTGGATGAGACTTTCATAGACCGTGTGCTCACCACCATGATCGTTGCAGGGATCGACCGGGCCGACATCGAGCAGGCCATCCCGGACACACCCGGACCAGCCATTGCTTTTGCCGGTTTTCTCTTTGATACCGGGGAGGTTGAAAATGCCATTGCCCGGTATCTGCAATGCCTTGATCTGATCGAAGCCGTGCCTGTCTCAACTGTTGAGGATCCACAAAAGCAGGCCCGCCGCAAAAGATCCTGGTATTATCAGATTTACCGGTTTTTCCACAAACACAATGATTTCCAGAACGCAATCAAGGTCATGGAACGGGCGGAAAAGGAACTGCCCATGGATGCGGGCATAAAAGTGACCCTGGGAGACCTCTACTACGGCCGGGGCATCCTGTACAAGGCCCTGGACAAATACAACCATGCCCTCCTGCTGTCCCCGAACCACCCCAAAGCCGCCCGGATGGCCAAAAAAATCAACCAATAATTGGGGTCAGGCTTGCGTTATTGTCGTTATTGAAGCCGGGGTAGACAATTTTTGTAGTTTTTCTTTCAATAACGACAATAACGCAAGCCTGACCCCAATTTAGTCGGTGATGTGGGTTTCGGCATACTGGGCCAGGACCTCATGCAGGTGCTGGGGCGGGGAGATGATAAAGTAATTTTCCACCACCACATGGCCGATTTCATGGGCGACCACCCGGAGCCTGCCGTTGTCTGCTGAAAAAAACACGTGGTTTTCCGACGGGGAATAAAAGGCGATATAATTTACATCGATTTTGTATAATTTTTTGAAATCCTGCTGCACCTGCCGGGTCCCCGGGTGGATGGTAATGGTAAACTGCAGTTCCGGGGGAAACATGTCCAGAACTGCCATGGTTTTTTCAACAATAAAATTGATTTTTGCCGCTACCTCATCTTCAAGGGTGTGCTGATCTGTTTTTCGGATTTGTGATGACAGACGTCCCATATACAGGGAGCGGTTGAATTTTTTTAATGCAGCCCGGTCATGGTAGATGATGGCGGCATACCGGGATGTAATCTCGTAAGCATCAGAGGGCTGGGAGAAAAACAGCAAAAATCCCAGGCATACGGCCAGGGATATGGGGGATAAACACCGCATGCGGAAAAATTTTTATTCCTTTGCTGCAGAAAAGTTATAGGCCCGGACCGTTTGTGAAATGTTTTTCTGGCTGTGCAGTATTTCATCCAGAGTGGCAAGGGCCTTGACCATGTCCGGATCTGGGGTGTGCAGTATTTTTTCCAGATTTCTGGCACAGGCAGCGATATTTTCATTCCGGGCATCAATGTGACCAAGATCATTTTGCAGCATGCGGGTAAAGGTGTTTATCTTTTCTGCCAGGTTTTTGCCTTCATCTTTTTTGCGCAATACAATGGTGTCTGAAAGATCCTTTTCAACCATGGCATCAAGGGTTTTTTCAAATCGGAAAAACGGTCCGGCCACCCTGTGGGTCAGTATCAGCGTAACAAATACCACGACCATCCCCCCCAGCACGATAAACACCCACTGGGTGCTCAGAATTTTTTGAAATAATATGCCCGGTGTCACCCCGAGCTGGAGGTGATAATTATCATAAGTGATGGAAAGGGTGTTTGAAGAAAAAAAGCTGAACACAGCCATGAAAAGAAAACTTCCCAGGGTGGCAAGAATAAAGTAATTAAAAATGGTACGTCCCTGGAACTCTTTGTTGACAAAATAGTTTCTGCGCTTGTAGCGGGCTTGGGTGCTCATTTTTTCCTCCAGATATCTGCTGATTGCCGGATGCTGCGGGTCCAGTCTTCCAGAAGCTGTTCTTTTTTCATGTCCTGAAGCTGGCGCTGGATACGCTGTACATCAAGGATCTCAGATTGATCTTTCTCCATGGACGTACTTTTTTTCACATCATCCAGGCGGTATGCCACCACCCCCTGCATGCCCCTGTGCACGGGTTGTGAAAATTCTTTTTTTTCCAGGTCCAGTACAGTGAATTTCAGATCATCGGACAAGGTTGTAAAATCTGCTGCAATCGTCTGCACTGTCCCATTGGTTCTGTTCAGGGCATTTTCCATGTCCGGGTAAATGTATTTGGTCAAAAACACTTTGTAGCCGCAGTACTCCTGGTATCTGGCGATCTCTTTTTTTGTGACATCAACCTTTAGCGCGTCCAGCTTGCGGTCCAGCAGTATTTTGATCAAAGACTGCTCATAAAAATTTTCAACCGTATCCCGGAAGGATTCTTCTTTATGGATGTCCATTCTGATGGCTTCCTGGATCATGAGCTGCTGGTCAATCACTGATTCAACAAACTGCTCCCGGCTCATGTATGCCGGTTTTCTGCGGGACATTTTTTCAAATTCAGCTTTGGATATAATCCGGTCGTTTACGGATATGAACGGTTCTGAAATTTCAATGCGGGTATCAAACAGGCCATAAACCGCCAGGCCGGAAAAAACAAGCATGATCGCGGCAATGTAGTAGAGGTATTTCATCTAAAATTTTTCCTTTGCCTTTAAATTACTCTTTTACAATCAGGCGGCCTGTATTTCTTTCCACCTGGATACAGCGGTCATCATACAGCCTGTGCATCTGATAATCTTTTACGTTTGTGATTTCCAGGTCCGGCAGATGGTTGTCTTTCAGCCATTTTCTGATCAGTGCGATCTGTTCCGGATCCCTGGCCCGGGCCGTAAATATTTTGATGCGGATGCCGTTGTTCAGCATTTTATTCACCAGTGCGAGCATGGCCGGCACCGGTTCTCCTATGCGGTCCATACCGGAAGACTGGTTGTCATATGCCAGGGTCCCGTCCAGATCGATGCCTGTCCATATTTCCGGCAAAATCCGGTCTGACCGGGCATCGGACCGGTCTTGAAAATTTTTTTCAGCACCTGCAGGCGGCAAGGTGTATTCTTTGTTGATTTCCTGCTTTGCTTTTTGAAAATATTTTTTTATTTGTGTAAACATAGGAGAAAATATTACGAATTCCCTTTGTAAAAGTCAAGATAAGGCCGGCTGAATCCGGCCCGATCCGTCCGGAAAAAGGATAATACAGATTTTTCATTGAATTATAACAATAATTTCAGGTAATATGGACAAAGAGTAAAAGCAGCAGACAGCAAATGCCCGTTATGGCCATCGGAAAGGATTGCAACAGCCCGGGCTGCTGCCTCCAATTTTTCAATCACTGTGTAACAGGAGCCTTATGTTGAAAAAAATTATATGTTTTGCACTGTTTATCATGTGTTTCTGCCCTGTTGCAGGCGCAGAGACAACCGACGAGCAGCTGGAAAAAACGTTGTTTGAAACAGGTGTCCGGCAATTTAAACAGGGGGAATACCAGCAGGCTGTCGACACATTCTCAGATTTGATTGCAGTGTTTCCACAAAATGCAGATGCCTTTAAAAACAGGGGCGTCGCCTATATGAAGCTGGAAAAATTCGATCATGCGATTGCCGATTTTGAATCTGCCAAAAATATTGCCCCCGAGCTTAAGGGAATTTACAGCAATCTCGGGGTGATCTGGTACTACAAAGAAAATTATGAAAAAGCCATTGAAAATTATAACCGGGAAATTGCCTTGTCACCGGAAAATGCTGCAGCATATTTCAACCGGGCCCTGTGCATGACCAAGCTGGAAAGAACTGAAGAGGCCCTTGCCGACCTGTCAAAAGCCATAGCGATTTCCCCTGATTTTTACTGGGCTATCTGTTATAAGGCAGATCTGCTTGCCGAGACCGGCCAGGTGGAAGAAGCTGCTGCATTGTATGAAATGGCCATAGAAAAGGACCGCCAGACCCCCTATGCCATTGAAAAACTTGCCCGGCTACAGGAGTCTGCCGCAGATGCAGCCGGGGAAGGGGCTTTGGCAGCAGCTGCCCGGGTTGCAGAGGCCCCGGCAGATACCGAGCCTTCCGGTGCTGCAGACCAGCCCGAGACCAAAACCCCTGAAGGGGATGAGAAAACAGTGGCAGCATCTGATGCAACCATGTATACCCTCCAGGCCGGGGCATTCCTTAAACAGGAAAATGCCCGGAATCTAAGAGAAAAGCTTGCTGAAAAAGGGTTCGAGGCAAAAATACTGGTCCTTACGGACAAAAAACAGCGGTCCTGGCACCTGGTGCGGTGCGGTACATATCCCACCCGGGAACATGCCCGCAAAGAACTTCCAGCACTTGAAGAAATTACCGGCACGCAGCCTGCCATCCGTCCGGAAGGTGCCTGGTAACAGGTCGCCCTGTTTTTTTACAACTGATCATCGTGTATCAGGGAAATTTCCACCCGGCGGTTTGCCCGGCGGTTGTCCGGGTCGGTATTCGGGGCAACCGGCTGGTAAGGACCAAAACCTTCCACTGAGATCCGGGCCGGATTTACGTTGCGGGCCATGAGAAACTTGGCCACACCCAAAGCCCTTGCCACTGAAAGCTCCCAGTTGGAGGGAAACCTGGGGGTATTAATCGGCGTGCTGTCTGTATGGCCTGCCACCACAATGCGAAATTTTTGCTCCCTGGACAGGGCATCGGCTATTTTTGTCAACGGTCCTTTGATGTGGTCCAGCAGCTCGGCCCTGCCTGCTGGAAAACTGATGTTTTCGCCGATGACCAGTTTGATGCGGTCCCGGGCCATCTTGATCTGATAATCAGACAAGGCAGTACCGGCCATGGCCAGATGCAGATCCTTTTCCAGAGCAGCAAAGCCCGGGGTGTTCGGTTCTCTGCCGGGGTCTCGGGGTGGTGCATGGGGTTGGGGTTCAGTGCCTTCCGGAAAGCTTGAGCGATAATTTTCCGGCGTGCTGGTGTGATCCTGGAAAGCGGGTTCTGTGTGTACCGTGGAAACTGTTTTCTGTGTTTTTGTGAAAATTTTCGGGATTGCCGGCGGGGCAGGGATGGTGTAGATCATGATAAAAAAAACCAGAATCAGGGTCATGAGATCCACCATGGTCCACAGGCTGGTATCTTCCGGTTCAAAGTCTTTCAGAAACTGGCTCCGCTGCAGGCGCAGACGTTTTCTTTCAGATATTTCCAGTTCGGTTTTCAAATTTCTGCCAAAGGTATCAGATCTCATGGAAAATCACCTGACAAATCCTTTTTTCAATGGCAGCTTCATGTCCGGTAATTGTGTGGGTTTGTTTTGTGTTTCCAGGGCAGCACCGGCACAGGTATTGTCATCTTGAAAAAACTCACCGATGCAGTACCGGAGGCGGTACCTGATGAGTTTGGAATTGACATTGTCGGCAATGTCCAGGATACCTTCAATGATCAGGGCCAGTTCAATGGAATCCTGCCGGGTCTGCTCCGTAAGCTTTTTGGACATGGGCAGGGCCAGCACATTGGCATACAGCAGACCGTAAAATGTGGTGAGCAGGGCCATGGCCACCCCGTTGCCGATCATTTCCGGGGACCCCATGTGGTGGAGGACATTTATCAGGCCGATGATGGTGCCCACAAACCCGAATACCGGCATGAGTTTGACCATGGTGTTGACCAGTTCCGCCTGGGACCGGCGGGCTGAAAGAAAACTGTCATATCTGCGCTCCAGGGTTTTGAAAATGGTATACCGGTCATAGCCGTCTACCACCATTTCAACGCCCATCTTTAAAAAATCATTGTCGATTTCTCTGGATTCTGCATCCAGGGCCATGTGTCCTTTGGAGCGGTTAATGGTGGAAAGATTTTCAATTTCATCGATAATCTGGTTGAAATCTTTTTTGTCGTTGGAAAAAGCCCTGCGGATAGTGGCAAAAAGCGCTGAAAACAGGGAAAGCGGATAGGAAATTATACAACAGGTCAATGTGCCGGTTAAAACAATCAGATTGCTTTTAATGTTGGCAGAAATTGATGACAGGTCTGAGACTGTGCCGGATAATATGACAAATACCAGGATGCCGGAAACAGGCAGAATTTTTTGAAGCATGGGGCTCTCCTTGTTATAAATCGCGCAAATGCACCAGGATCTTTTTTTATACCAGAAGATTTATAGCAGGATGTATGCCAAAAACCGGCAATGTTTGAAAAGCCTTGAAAATAAGAAGGTTATGGACATGGTTTCACATACTGGGGTTTGTGTTTTCCGGCAAAGGGAAAATTTTTCCCGGGCAAAAAGGGCGTGTTTTGCCGCAAATGTATGCAATGCCGATTTTACCACCAGGGCCTGTCCGGCCGTGAAATGGTAAGACCGTATCAGGGATTGGGTGAGGTCAGGCCTTTGGCCATGGCATATTTTGTCAGGCCGGCAACCGTTTGGATTCCAAGTTTGTCTTTGATTTTTTTGCGGTGGACATCAATGGTTTTGGCGCTCAGGCACAGCCTGGCTGCTATTTCTCTGGTGGTGCGGCCTTCGGCTATGAGGATGAAAACCTCTGTTTCACGCGAAGAGAGCAGAGAAAGCCGATCCGGCGTATTGTTTACCATCAGATGGGTGATTTCCGGGCTCAGGTAAGTATTTCCTGCCAGCACGATTTTCAGGGCCTTGACCAGTTCATTGTAGGAACACGATTTGAGAATATAC
This sequence comes from Desulfotignum sp., assembly GCA_046482705.1. Classification (GTDB taxonomy): domain Bacteria; phylum Desulfobacterota; class Desulfobacteria; order Desulfobacterales; family Desulfobacteraceae; genus Desulfotignum. The sequence continues at coordinate 2,523 of JAWOEP010000044.1, read as the reverse complement.
CCGGAAGCACCGGCATCCAGCATGCCCTTGACATAGATTTTTTCCGTATGCATGGACAAAGCCAGGATCCGGACAGCCGGACTGGCAGCCTTGATCTGGCGGGTGGCCTCCATACCGTTGAGGTCGGGCATGCTGATATCCATGAGCACCAGATCCGGATTGTGTTCTTTGGCCAGGGATACGGCCTCTTTGCCGCTGTCGGCTTCTGCCATGACAACAAAGTTTTTTTCTTTGTTCAGGGCCCGGGCAATCCCATGGTGAACAATTCTGTGGTCATCCACAATGATGAGCGTGTTTTTTTTCATGGGCGCTTTCTTTTGTCTGCAGCGGGGTTGTGATAGTGATGTGTGTACCCTGTCCCGGGGCTGAATCTATGGCAAGTGTGCCCCCGAAATTCTGTATGCGTTCTGACAGGCTGTAGAGCCCGAAACTGCCGTCCGGCATGTTTTTTACCTTTTCCGTATCCATGCCCGTACCCTGGTCTTTCACCTGCAGAATGATGTCTTTGTCAGTTACTGACAGCACAATTTTTGCCTTGCTGGTGCCGGCATGTTTACGGATATTGTTCAACAGTTCATTTGCAGCCCGGTACAAAGTGACCTTGAGGGCATGGTTCAAGGGGATGGGATCCTTTACATGATTGGTATAGTGGAAGTCGGTTTTTTCCCGGGCATTGGTTTCTTCCACCAGAAATCCAATGGCAATATCAATATCAAAATCATCCAGTATGGGGGGGGACAGTCTGTAAATCAGGGACCTGACTTCCCGCACCGCCTGTTCCAGGATACACTGGATATCATGAAGATCTTCATTCCCGGGCGTGGTGCCGGATTCCGTGATGTTTTTTATTCTGGAAATACCCATGCCCAGGGTCTGGGCAATGGAGTCATGAAGGTCGGAAGCAATGGTTTTCCGCTGGATCTCCTCACAAAAAACCAGGTGTTCATTGAGTTGTTTGAGCTGGTCCGTCCGCCGGGCAAGGGAAGCAGCATGGGCTGCAACCGGGTGGTCTTGTCCCGATGTTTTGCAGCACAGCTGCAGTAATTTCTGGAAGGGACGGATACACAGGCGGTGTAAAAAATGCGGTGTAATGGATGGTGTTTTTACATTGTCTCCCATGGAACAAATCCATACACTATCCATACCGATTTGGCAAGTACAAGGCACAGAGATCCTAAGAGCCCGGGACCGGGTTCCGCTGCACCCACAATACCGGGGCTTGCTGCTGAAATCCTTTCAGAAAAAAATTATTTGCGGGACCCGTAACTGTCTTTATCCCGCATGTTTTTCAAGATTTCAATGCTGGTTTTATATCCTTTGTACATGCGGCACATGTCCATGGCCATGCCGCAGATCAGGGCCACTGCCTGGGCCAGGGTAATATCACTGTGGGAAATTTCCCAGGGCTCTGCCGTATAGACCCGCAAAGCCCCGAGAATCTTGTCGTGGCTGATGATGGGAACTCCCAGAAGGGATGCAATGCCCTCTTTTTTTGCCATTTCCGGATATTCAATGCGGGGATCATCCATGACATCGTAAATGGCAATGGGGACAGCATCTTTGGCTTCTTTTATGGTCTGCATAAAATGGACAGGACCCTTGTTCAAATATTCCCGGCTCAGCCCTGATGATGCCACAAGGCCGAGTTCCCTGGTTTCTCTGTCTACCAGAAACACGGAACACCCTTTGGCGTTGAATGCGGTTTTAACGCTTTCCGCCGTAACCAGTGCGACTTCTTCCGGATCCCGGCACTGGGAGATGGCGTTGGTCAGTTTGACGATGGTGTCATAATACATGGCATGCTTTTCCATATCAGCCTCCTTTGTTTAGGTGTATATCTGCTGCATAAAAAGATGCAGGATATTTCCATTGGGAACAATGGTGCAAATCAGAAGCGTCAGATTACAGCAGCTGCGGCCAGGTGATGTGATGCCCAGTGTAGGTGAGCTGGTGGTCCAGAAATTGCGGCAGTGCCGCCAGCAGTATGCGAATCAGGAGAATGGTAATACTATAAACGAATAATGGACCTGCGTCAAAGATTTTTATTTTTAACCGCATCTGGCGCTGCATCTTATTCTGCTATGGTTTTACACCGCTGGATATTTGCCATAAGCATGCCGGGTTTTTGATCGCTCTGTGCAGCACACTGTCCCAAGGCCCGCCCCTGGAGGTGTCCTGTGTCCGGCCCGAGGTCTGCGGGGGCCGGTTTGCATACGAACAATGAAGTGCGGCATCCCGTCCGCTGGTTGAAAACCATCCCGGCATTTTTTACCAGGCCCCCTCCGACGCTGACGGTCCGTTCACAGGACACCTCCAGGGGCTCCCAAGAAGCGCATGGTGCTATAGCAAATATTCAGTTACACCGGCCAGGACTTGACAAAATCCTTCAGATTCGTAAAAATTTCATTTCATACCCTTATAATAAGGAGGTTTGAAGATGAACAGACGAAAATTTTTAAAGCAGGTAACCCTGTGGTCTGCAGGCATACTGATGGTACCGCCGGTCTTTGATATAAGCCCGGC
>JAWOEP010000021.1:0-3747 GCA_046482705.1 Desulfotignum sp. | reverse complement strand
GCCCGGGCATGCTGGGAAAAACATATCGGCCTGAACAGATCCGGTTTGCCACCCGGGATGTGGTGGAAAGCCAGGGCGGTCGATTTGTCCAGGACCGGGTAACCCATATTGACCCAGAAGCCCAAAACGTGTTCACCCTGTCCGGCAGTATGGTTTCCTATGATGTGCTTTCCTGCAATGTCGGGTCCCATGTGCCTATGGGCCTTGCCGTTGCCGGTACAGCAGGGGAAGAAAAACCGGACAATGTGTATCCTGTCAAGCCCATTGAAAAATTGATGGAGGCCTCGGAAAAGCTGGAAAAATTGTTTGCTGCAAAACAGGCCCGGGTGAATGTGGTGGGGGGCGGGCCCTCTTCTGCAGAGGTGGCGGGCAATGTATGGCAGCTGGCCAAAAAAACCGGGGCACATATGCCGGAAATTCGTATTTTTTGTGCGAACCGCTTCATGGGACGGTTTTCTGATAAAATCCGGGACCGGGTAAAAGCTGTCCTGGAAAAAAGAAAGATCCGGATCCTGGAAAATGCACGGGTAAAACAGGTGACCCGATCGCATATCATTCTGGATTCCAAAAAACAGTATGACACGGATTTTACTTTTATGGCAGCAGGGGTGACACCCTCGGAAATCTTTGAAAAATCCAACCTGCCTGTGGGGCCGGACAAGGGGCTGCTGGTGAACCAGTATTTGCAGAGCGTGGCAGATCCACGGATTTTCGGAGGCGGTGACTGCATTTATTTTCAAGATCAGCCGCTGGACAAGGTGGGGGTCTATGCAGTGCGGCAGAACCCGGTCTTGCTCCATAACCTCATGGCTGCCCTGGATGGCGGAGACCTGATGCCGTTTGATCCGGGCCCGGACTATCTGCTGGTGTTCAATCTGGGCGGCGGCCAGGGGGTTCTCAAGAAAAAAAAGATCGTATTCAGCGGCAGGCTTGCCTTTACAATTAAGGATTATATTGATACAAAATTTATGAAAAAATTTCAGGCCATTGAAAAAGCAGGATAATATTGATGCTGTAAACACCGGCCTTGAAAAAACCATGCCCTGTAAATGAAGGCGGCATGGATCCATTGCAATATACATTAATTTTTAGGAGGAACACATGAGAGTGACCATTACAGATCAGTGCATGGGTGACAGAAACTGCAACGACCTTTGTCCTGAAGTATTCAAGTATGATGAGGACCAGCTTGTATCCACCATCCAGGTTGATCCCATCCCGGAACATCTCCAGGATAAGGTGCGCCAGGCAGCGGCCGAGTGTGGTGCCGATGCCATTATCATTGAAGAATAAATACCAGGAAAAAGATAACCAGAAAAGGTGTGGACATGGGAAAATTCCGGGAAAGCAGAACCGCTGTGAACCTGCATACCTCCTTTGCAGCAGAGGCCCAGGCCAGGACCCGGTATAATTTTTTTGCCAACAGGGCCAGGGACGAAGGCTATATTCAGATCGGCAAATTGTTTGATGAAACCGCTGACCAGGAATTTGAACATGCGTTGCGGTTTTTCAAATTTTTCAATGGCGGGGAACTGACCATAAACTGGCAGTTTCCCTCCGGGGTGATTGAAGACACCCATGCAAACCTGCTGTCTTCTGCAGATCTGGAAGCCTATGTGGGCAATGACATGTATGCCGGATTTGCACAGGTTGCCAGGCAGGAAGGGTTTGTCCGGGCCGCAGATACTTTTGATGCCATTATTGTGGCGGAAAATCACCATGAAAAGCTGTTCCGGCACCTGGCGGAAAATATCGCTTCTCAACGGATTTTTCAAGATGAGATGCAGATCCGGTGGCGCTGTCTGGGTTGCGGGTATATCCATACAGGGACGACTGTCCCTGACAAGTGCCCGGCCTGTGTTCGGCCCTCGGGCTGGTTTGAACGGCTGTGTGAAAATTATTGATAAATTGTCACTGCAACAGATACAAAAGTGTATCTGTTGCAGTGAGTCGTTTTTGTATCATGACCTGGGTAAGATGTGACTAATATTCGGATCGCCTTACATTTCATTGATTTTTTTTAAAACCACGAAGAACACGGAGAGCAAGAAGAAATGCCATCTTCGTGCTCTTCGTGTTCTTCGTGGTAAAACAATTTGCCCCCTCCCTTCACTGTCCAGGCATGCAATTTGCTGTTGTTTATCTTAACAAGAAGGACAACCAGTAAATGGAGGACATATGAGACTTGGTGATATAAAAAAGAATTACAATCTGCTGAATTCAGTGGATTGGGAGATGACCCCTGAAGAAGCCATTGCCCTGCATCTGGAATGGGGGCCCCTGCGGTCCCAGTCATATTACAACTCCAGGGACAATGACAATGAAACAGTATATTTTGTGATCAATACATGGAAGAATCGCCCTGTGCTGACACTGGTGCGCAGGAAAGGATTTGATTCTGAAGAACTGGGAAATTTTCATCTTCCCAAACAGCTTGAGACTGAATTTATGCAGGGCATCGGCAGGTACAAAGGCGTGTATGCCGTGGAAGGAAATGTACGGGACTGGCTGCAAAAGGAACTTGAAGTTTAACCCATAACCGCCTCCTAAAAGTTCCCTTGCCAGATACCGGGAGCCAGATGCAGATACAGCATCCAGCTCCCGGTTTTTTTATTTTCCGTTTTTGTTTTTTTCGATAAAATCCTTGACCATCATTTCTCCCAGCTCTTTTGAGCGGTTGGTGGCAGATTCCACCGCATTGATAAGGGTGGTACGCAAGCCGCCCTGTTCCAGGGTGTGAATGCCGGCAATGGCCGTGCCCCCGGGAGAGGCGACCCGGTCTTTGAGCTGGCCCGGGTGTTCTTTGGATTCCATGAGCAGCCGGGCAGATCCCAGAACTGTCTGGGTGGACAAAAACAGGGCATCTTTTCTGGACAGCCCCATTTTCACGCCGGCATCTGCCATGGCATCCACAATGGTGAAAATATAGGCAGGACCGCTGCCGCTCAATCCGGTGAAAGCATCCATGAGCACGTTTTCATGGATAAACACCGTTTTTCCCACGGAGTTGAATATGGCCCGGGCCTGTTCCACATCATTTTCCCGCACATATTCGCCTGCGGCAATGGCAGTGGCGCTCTCTTTTACAAAGGCACAGATATTGGGCATGGCCCGGATCAGGCGCAGTTTTTTCTGCAGGCCGATGGCAATGGCAGCCAGAGGCACCCCTGCGGCAATGGAGATGATCAGCTTTTCATCATCAAGCGCTGGTGCGGTTTCCTTGAGCACCTTTCCCAGAATCTGGGGTTTGGTGGCATAGACGATGATATCTGACTGGCGGACCACTTCCACATTATCGCCGGTGGTATGCACCCCGTATTTTTCTTTAATGGTATCCAGCAGTTCCTGGTCGATATCCGAGCAGATGATATTTTCCGGCCTTGTGGCTTTGGAAAGCACAAGGCCGGATACCAGGGCTTCTCCCATATTGCCGCTGCCGATGAATCCGATTTTCTTTTCCTGCAGCATCTGTATATAACTCCTTGATTTGCGTTGTTAAATAAAGATGTTATATTACGTCCATCCGCAAAAAAGAGTCAAGGCATAATTCCTGGAACTGGATATTTGCCATAAGTATGCCGGGCTTTCGATCGCTCTGTGCAGTACGCTGTTTCAGGGCCCGCCCCTGGTGGTGTCCTGTGCCCGGCCCGAGGTCTGCGGGGGCCGGTTTACATACGAACAATGAAGCGCGGCATCCCGTCCTCTGGTTGAAAACCATCCCGGCATCTTTTACCAGGCCCCCTCCGA
>JAWOEP010000408.1:0-3732 GCA_046482705.1 Desulfotignum sp. | reverse complement strand
TCAATACCAAAGCCCGCCTCAGAATGCTTACCCTGTATGCCTTTGCCTCTCACAACCGCCTTCTGGTGACAGGCACCGGCAACAAGGTCGAGGATTTCGGGGTGGGATTTTATACCAAATACGGGGACGGGGGGGTGGATATTTCACCCATTGGAGACCTGCTTAAATCAGAGGTATACGCCCTTGCCAGGTACCTGGGTATTGCAAAAGAAATCATAAAAGCGTCTCCCACTGACGGATTATGGGAAGATAACCGCACAGATGAAGAACAAATGGGGGCCACTTATGCAGAGCTGGAATGGGCCATGGCCTACAATGCCCTGCCGGAAGAAGAAAAAAAAGAGGTGGTGCTGGATGAGCGGCAGAAACAGGTGCTGACTCTTTTCAAAAAACTGCATGCAGCCAACCGCCACAAAATGGAGCCCATACCCGTATGCACCATCCCGGACCATCTCCGGCAACAGCAAGAAAACAAATACAAATAATTCCCTGCTGGTACTGCCTTACCGGCTAAACAGCTAAGAGCTAACAGCTAACAGCTAACAGCCGTTATTGAAATGTATCCCGGGACAGGTTGAATTTTTTCATTTTATAATACAGCAGCTGTCTGGAAATTCCCAGTTTTCCGGCAGCCCGGGTAACATTGCCTCTGTACTGCACCAATGCCTGCCAGACCATTTTTTTTTCATGTTCTTTTTTGTTGAACATCAGGTCTGAGTTTTGTATTTCCCTGTCCTGGTATCCGGTAATATATGCTGTGGTCCTGCGCAAAGACCTGGGGTTCGCCGGCCGGATCATGCCGCAGCCATTGGCAAAGTGTGACGGAAGATAGGTTGTCCGGATCTGATCATCCTGGCCCATGATATTCATGGCCCCTTCAATCACATGCTCCAGTTCCCGGACATTGCCGGGCCAGGGGTACCTGCTGAACATGTCCATGACCTGGTGGTCTATTCCCCGCACCTGTTTGCCCAGGGCTTTGTTGTGTTTGGCAATAAAATGGTTTACCAGCAGGGGCAGGTCTGCAATGCGGTCCCGCAAGGGAACAATATGGATGAACACCACCCCCAGCCGGTAGAACAGATCAGAGCGCAGGCTTTTGTCAGCAATGGATATATGGGGGTCCTGGTTTACCGAGGAAATGATTTTCAAATCAAATTTGATTTCCTTGATTGCCCCCACACGCCGCACTTTTCCTTCCTGCACAATGCGCAGTATCTTGCTCTGGAGGCCCACAGGCATGGAATTGATTTCATCCAGAAAGATGGTGCCCTGGCTGGTACGTTCAAACAGCCCCGCCTTGTTGATGGAACCGGTGAACGCCCCCTTGGAGGTACCGAACAATATACCTTCCAGCAGGTTCTCCGGGATTGCCGCACAATTGACCGGGGTATATTTTTTTTCATGCCTGGGGCTGTGGTTGTGGATGGCCCTTGCAAACAATTCTTTGCCTGTGCCGGTCTCTCCGTACAGCATCACCGGAGACGGGGTATTGGCTGCCATGCGGGCCGCGTTCAGGGCATCCTTGAGTGCCGGGTCCCGGCCGATGATGGTATCAAAAGTGATCTCATGATGATGCATGCGGTACTGGCTGTCCGGCAGGCGCATGGATGACAGGGTTTCGGTGAGAACATTGAAATCGCGCACAAAACAGATGGCTCCCGCAAGCTTGTTTTTGTTGAAGATGGGATGGACATTGTGGATGGTATTGGCAAATTTTCCCATGCGGGTCCGGTAGTAGATGGGTTCATCAACGATGGGGCGCCGGGTGTGAAGGCAGCGCATGATCAAACTGGTGTGATCATCCAGGTCGTACACGTCTGTCACACGGTTGAGGAGGGCTTTTTCCGGGTCCAGTTCATCAATACGGGACATGGCATGGTTGTAATAGACAATGATACCGTCCTTGTCGGTGATAAGCACCCCGTCACTGTATTCGTCAAATATGGCCAGAAAATTGGCGTTATCCAGGCCGAACAGAAATTTTCTGGCGTTGTGGTGTGATAAACGGTTCATCTTACAACTGCCTGATCAGTTCGGGCAGGATCTCAAACAGATCCCCCTGGACCTGGTAATCGCAGTTGGCCATTATGGCGGTATTGTCATCCTTGTTCACGGCAATGATCATTCCGGCGGTTTTCATGCCGGCAAAATGCTGGATGGAACCTGATATCCCAAAGGCAATGTATACCCGGGGGCTGACCTTTTCCCCGGTCTGCCCCACCTGAAACGCATAAGGCACCCATTCTTCATCCACAGCCACCCGGGAAGCCCCCACAGCGGCATTCATTTTTTCGGCGCAGTCAAAAATCAGAGAAAAATTGTCTTTGTTTTTCAGTCCCCGGCCCCCGGCAACGATAATATCTGCCTCTGCCAGGCTGGCCCGGCTGCTGTCGTCACCGTCATCCCGGGACACAAGAACAAAATCTGCAGGTACAGTGCTTTCTGAAGCCACGGCAATCTTTTTTGCCTGTGCAGGAAAGGGTATGGGCGGTATTGCATTGGGCCTGATTCCGAATATCACCACATCACCTGTCAGCTGGATATCCGCCAGCACCTTGCCGGAATACTGGGAGGTTCTGGCAATATTTTTTTTCAGATCCACATCCAGACAGTCCATTACCAGCGAGGCATCCAGCAGGGCAGCCACCCGGGGTATGAGATCTTTGCCGTCTGAACTGGAAAGCCCCAAAATAGCATCCAGCTGCAGCTTTTGGGCAGCCTTTGCCGCTGCATCAGCCCGGACTGCGGGGTTCAGGCGGATCACAGGATCGGAAGCAAGGGCCATGTCCACAACCGTGGTGATGCCGTATTGTGCCAGAATATCACAGGTGACATCATCCACGCCGTCCATAACCAGGGCATGCAGATCAGATCCTGTGCGAACAGCCAGGGTGATCATCCCGAGACTGGTCTCTTTGATCCTGTTGTTTTCCATTTCAATGAGGATTCCTGTCTTTTTCATGTCAACACCTTTGCTTCTTTCCGTAGAATTCTGATGATCGCTTTTGCCTGGTCTGCCGGGGTTCCTGTAATTTTTTTGGGATGGCGTTTCTGCACCAGGGGTGCGAGTGCAACGGTTTTTGCTGATCCGCCGGCAGGGGGGATGGACAGGCTGTCCAGGGAAATTGTTTTGATGGTTTTTTTGCGGGCCTTGACCACATCGGGAAAGGTCGGATATCCCGGGGTGTTCAATCCGCGTCCCGCCCCCACCACACAGGGCAGGGCCAGTGCAAAGGTGCGGGTTCTGCCCCCGGAAAGTTCACAGGTGACAACCGCCTTGCCGGATGTGACATCAAGGGATGCCGCATTGGTCACCACGGGAAAGCCAAACAACGCCCCGATGCGGAACTGGGTCTGCATGCCTTCGCTGTCTATCGATTCTTTGCCGGTGAAAATAATGCCGGCAGATCCGTCCTGTACAATGGCGGCGTGCAGGGCCCGGGCCGTGGTCATGCTGTCGCAGACTTTATCGGTCTCCACCAGAATGCCTCTGTCAGCACCCATGGCCATGGCGGTCCGGATGGTTTTTTCTGCATCCGGTTTACCCAGGCACACTGCGATTATTTCACTGTCTGCTGCTTTTTTTTTCAGGGCAGCTGCCTCGGTTACCGCATGCTCGTCATAGGGGTTCAGCAGGAAGGCTACTTTTTCATCGATCCGGATACCATCCAGGATGTGGATATTGGCGGCTGAATCCGGTACATGTTTTATACATACATAAATCTGCAT
>JAWOEP010000404.1:0-5150 GCA_046482705.1 Desulfotignum sp. | reverse complement strand
ATGACCGAGTACACATTTCATGCCCCTGACGAATTTCGGAAAAACGCCTGGATAAAAACCATGGATGAATACCAGACCATGTACAAACAATCCATGGAAGATCCAGATACTTTCTGGGCAGGCATGGCAGAAAATTTTTACTGGGAAAAAAAATGGGACACTGTCAGGGAATACAATTTTCATCTGTCCAAAGGCCCCGTCTCCATCAAATGGTTTATCAACGGAAAGACCAATATTGCATACAACTGCCTTGACCGGCACCTGCCCGAACGAAAGGACCAGACCGCTTTAATCTGGGAAGGCAACCAGGTGGGAGAAGATCTGACCATCTCCTACGGGCAGCTCTATGAAAAGGTGTGCCGGTTTGCCAATGCCCTCAAGGAAAAAGGGGTGGGCAAGGGAGACCGTGTGGCCATCTACATGCCCATGGTCCCGGAACTGGCCGCCACCATGCTGGCCTGTGCCCGGATCGGGGCGATTCATTCCATTGTGTTCGGCGGATTTTCCGCCGAAGCCCTGGCCGACCGGATCGAAGACAGCCTGTGTAAAGTACTGGTGACCACGGACGGGGTGATGCGCGGGGCCAAGGCGGTTCCCTTGAAAACCGCAGCTGACCGGGCCATGACCCTGTGCCGGGAACGGGGACACCAGGTGGACACCTGTTTTGTGGTAAAACGCACCGGAACGGCCATCGAGATGGTTCCAAACCGGGATGTATGGTGGCATGAAGCCGCCGATGCCCAGTCACCCGACTGTCCTGTGGAATGGATGGATGCGGAAGACCCGCTGTTTATCCTGTACACTTCGGGCTCCACAGGCAAACCCAAAGGGGTCCAGCACAATGTGGGCGGGTACATGGTCTATACCGGCACCACCTTCAAATATATCTTTGACTACCATGACGGCGACATTTACTGGTGCACCGCAGATATCGGCTGGGTCACGGGCCACTCCTATATTGTCTACGGTCCCTTGTCCCAGGGAGCCACCAGCCTGATGTTCGAAGGGGTGCCCACCTATCCGGATCCGGGCCGGTTCTGGGCCACGGTGGACAAATGGCAGGTGAACCAGTTTTACACCGCGCCCACCGCCATCCGGGCACTCATGGCCCAGGGAGAAAAATGGGTGGAAAAATACGATCTGTCTTCTCTGCGGCTTCTGGGGTCGGTGGGTGAACCCATCAATCCGGAAGCTTGGCGCTGGTACCACACCCATGTGGGGAAAAACCGCTGCCCCATCGTGGACACCTGGTGGCAGACCGAAACCGGCGGCATCATGATATCTCCTTTACCCTATGCCATTGACCAGAAACCCGGATCCGCAACCCTCCCCTTTTTCGGGGTAAAACCGGTACTGCTCAATGAAGAGGGAAAAGAACTGGCAGGTGTCTGCGACGGGATCCTGGCCCTTAAGGAACCCTGGCCCGGCCAGATGCGCACGGTATACAACAACCACGACCGGTTTGAAAAGGTGTATTTCCAGATGTTTGAGGGGTACTATTTTGCCGGAGACGGCTGCCGCAGGGATGAGGACGGATATTTCTGGATCACCGGGCGGGTGGATGATGTCATCAACGTATCCGGCCACCGCATGGGTACCGCCGAAGTCGAATCAGCTCTGGTAAGCCACCCCGAGGTAGCTGAAGCTGCGGTCATCGGATTTCCCCACGACATCAAGGGCCAGGGTATTTACGCCTTTGTCACCCTGAATGTGAGTGCCGTGCCCACCCCGGAGCTGCTGGGAGAACTTAAACAGCATGTGAGAAATGAGATCGGCCCCATTGCCACGCCGGACATTATCAATTTTGCACCCGGGCTGCCCAAGACCCGATCCGGCAAGATCATGCGCCGGATTCTGCGCAAAATTGCCACCAATGAATATGACCAGCTGGGGGACATTTCCACCCTGGCGGATTCCGATGTGGTAGGGAATCTGATTGACAGCCACAAGGCCCTGGTCAAATAGACACTGATCCATGCCTTGCAATTGTTCGGTCATGGATTTTCCCGGGGACGGTTTACACACCGTCCCCGGCAACTTCCCCATCAACCTTTCCAAAAAAAATGCCGATGATTTGACATTTTCCGCCATTTGGGCAATGATTCCCAATACCAATCCTGGAGGCCCAGTTTTTCGGCATGACATACAACCCGGACATTCATCACAGACGGTCCATCGGTCTGCCCGGACACACTGAAAAACCCATTATTGTTCAAACCATGAAAATACCGGATATCCAGGATGCGCTGTTTCATTCAGGGATGCAGCCGGATGGTCAATCCATGAAAAGCCGGGTGTTCAGCCAGCCGATGTTTGCGGTGCCGTTTCTGTCGGATGATGAGATGGTTCAGGTCAACCGGTTCAGGGCGTTGAAAAAACAGGTGGAATGGATCTGTGGCCGGTTTGCCGTAAAAATCCTGGTAAAAGATGCCCTGAAACCGGACATGTCCCTGACGGAAATTCAGATTGCATACAAAAAAAAAGGCGCACCTTACCTCCCACAGTTTCCGCAGATGCCCATTTCCCTGTCCCACAGCGGCAATTATACGGCTGCGGCCATGAGCCGGGATCACGGCATCGGCCTGGGTATTGATGTTGAAAAAATCGGCGGACTGCCGGAGGCATCGTTCATGAAAACCGCGTTTACCCCGGAAGAAATTGCCCGCATGCCGGCAGAAGCCCGGGCAGTTTTTACAAACTGGACCTTAAAAGAAGCATTCTTAAAATATGTGGGCCTGGGCTTTAATGAAAATCTGCACAGTGTGGCGGTCATACAAGGACAAATCTATTACCATGGCCAACGACAGAACGTGCATAACTGGTCATCGTATCTGGACAACCAATATGCCATGGGACTTGTTTACGGGGACATTTTTCAACGCTATTGATTGGTACAGCACCTGCAGCAGAAAAAACCGGGAAGCCACCCGGAGAAGGCTTCCCGGTTCGGGGTTATGGCATGTCAAAGGAGGATCAACATCTCCGGGTTTTGTTTTTGCAAATACGCTTTTTTAGGCGCTCTTTATTTCAATCTGGCGGGGTTTGGCTTCCTCTGATTTGGGCATGTGCAGAGTGAGCACCCCGTTTTTCAATTCTGCTTCTACCTTTTCCACATCAATGGTCTGGGGTACGGAAAAATTGCGCACAAACTCCACATTTCCGAATTCCTCCCAGGAAGCTGCCCCTTTGGTTTGCAGTTTCCGTATTCCTGACAAAGACAGCCTGCCATTGTCAATGTTCACTGAAATTTCATCCTTTGCCACACCGGGCATGTCTGCATACAAAAGAATTTCATCTTCATTTTCACAGATATCCACAGCCGGTGGAACTTCGTACAATTCCCGTGTTTTTTCTATATTCTGATCGTCTCTTTTTGCGATTTCAGTCTTTTTATCCATGATACGCCTCCCTTCATACGATGGTCTTGAGTTCCAAGACAATGAAACATCTTTCATCAGTTGATGGTGATCTGCCGGGGTTTTGCCGCCTCTGATTTGGGCAGAGTCAGATAGAGTATGCCGTCCTTCAAGGTGGCTTCCACCCGGTTGCCGTCCACATCATCCGGCAGGGTAAAGCTGCGGGAAAAAGTACCGTTCACCCTTTCTGTCTTGTGCACCTTGTACCCTTCAGGCAGTTTCTGATCCCTGGAACCGGAGATTTCCAGATAATTTCCCTGAATCTTGATATCCAGAGATTCTTTTTCCATGCCCGGAACCTCCAGTCTCATTTCAAAGTCATCGCCGCTCTGGTACAGATTGGCCCGGAGAAATCCTTCATCCATAAGCCATCTGGTCCCATAAGGACGGGCATAATCGGTGGATAAATTGTCCAGCCGCTGCCGGAGAAGATCCATGGTTCCGAACAATCTGTCGATATCGCTGAATCTTGTAAACATGACACAACCTCCTTTATTATATTTTTTGTTTGTTGTTTGTGAAAGCCGGCATGTGACTGTACTGTATGCGACACTGTCATAAAGGTTTGTCTGTCTGTGCTGTGTGCCTAAGATCTGCCGCTGCTTTCACCTTCCGGACTCTTTGAGCAGAATTTAGTTATCAAAGAATCCATGTCAATACCTGTTTATTATTTTTTTAAAAAATCATAATTAGTAATATCAATTTTTTGTTCCAGCCATCACTGTGACTGGATTTCAATCTGCTTTTTTTAAACCAGTTCCACGGCGCAAGTTTTTTCATATCCATATGCCACCTCCTTGCTTTTACAGGGTTAAGGCTCACACAGTACCAGAGCTGTAACTCTTTGTTTTTAAAATATATTTCTGGTATGTTACCCCACATTTTCCTTGTATGTCACCAAAATAAAACAGGCGGTTTTCATGTCAAGGAAAATTTTCATTACTAATAATTTTTTTATTGATAAAGTAATGAGATTATTCTACTTTGTGTCCCACGCATAGAACAAAACCCTGCATGGTTCGTGTATGAACCGGAAAAAAAATTGGTAAAAGATTTTTCCGCCAGGAGGTGATATCGTGCCACAGGATTATTACCTTGTTTTAGGCATTACATCCGATGCCAGCCCGTTTCAGGACTTTTTTTTCGGCCGTTTTTTTCCAGCCAGAGCCCCGGGAACTGGCAGGGGACAAAAGACCTGAACTTCATGGCGGCACTGACCCGGGAACAGGCCTGGACAGGGGGGGCAGATACGGGTCACCGTCCCGGCCCGGCCGGTGTGTTCCCTGTGCGGCGGGCGGGGCTGGACAGGCCCATATCCGTGCCGGCAGTGTAATCGGGAAGGTCTGTTGTGGTGAAAAAAGATCAGGCGTGATCAAAGATATAGCCCACAGACCGCCGGCTTTTGAAAAACTGGGGATCTTTGGGATTTTTTTCAAAATATTTTCTGAATCTTACCATAAAATTGTCCACCGTGCGGGTGGAGGTGTCACTGGAATACCCCCATCCGGCGTTGAGCAGCATCTCCCGGGAAAGGGGCCTGCCCTTGTTGGCGATAAAAATTTTCAACAGGGTAATCTCCTGTTCCGTCAAAATGATCTCTCCGGCTGCGCACCAGGCTTTAAAGGTAATAAAATCCACCTGATTGTCCCCGAAACAGTACTGATCCCCCTGGAACATGGTGTGATCCGCGTTTGCATCTGATCCAGTGGGTTCATACCAGGTGCTTTTTCGGAT
>JAWOEP010000392.1:0-13850 GCA_046482705.1 Desulfotignum sp. | reverse complement strand
CCCGCCTGCCGGACGACATAGGTCGGCAGGCGGGTGCTGTCCTCCACGTGCGAGGCCTGAATCCTGGTGGCCTAATCATTCTCGCGGGAGCTGGCTCTGCGGGGGGCCATGGCCATCAGGGAAGCGCTCAAGGCAAAAGAAGAGGCAAAAGAAAAGGTGATCCTCTTTAACTGGTCCGGCCACGGCCTGGTGGATATGGCATCCTATGTCTCATACTTCAATGGGGAACTGTCAGTCCATGATCTGCCCCAGGAACAGATCGATGCAGCGCTCAAGGATCTGGAGACCCTTCCCAAACCCAGGCAGGCGGGCAAATAAGCCGGGCAGCAGCGGTATGCCGACTCCTTTGAACGGGAACCTGCGTATCACAGCAGCAATTTTGCAGTAGGTAAAAAAAAAGACCGACACAAAACCATCAGGGGCCTGGAAAAAAACCAGGCCCCTGATGGTTTTTACATGCAGATGAAATATTATCCCAGGCTGTCCAGTGCTTTTTTAAACCCGGCAAAGGATCCTGTGATGGTCTTGTCCGGCACAGCATAGGAGAGCCGGAAATACCCGGGGCCGCCGAAACCCGTACCCGGCACGGCCAGAATGTTCTGCTCCTTGAGAATGTTGACAAATTTCACGTCATTTTCAATGGGGCTTTTGGGGAAAAGATAAAATGCGCCGGCAGGCACGTCAAATTCATATCCCGCCTCTTTCAGCCCCTGGCAGAAAATATCCCGGCGCCGCCGGTAAATGTCTATATCCACAGTAACCCCCTGGAGTCTGCCCACCACATGCTGGAACAGGGCCGGGGCATTGACATACATCATGGTGTTGGCCACACCGGCAGCGCCGGCAATAAGATCGGCATCCTCTGCCTTGGGGTGGATGGCAAGATACCCGATGCGCTCGCCCGCCAGGGACAGCTCCTTGGAATAGGAGGTGAGCACAATGGTGTGGTCATAGACGTCAAATACACACGGCACTTCCACGTCATAGGCGATTTTCCGATAGGGTTCATCTGAAATCAGGTAGATGCGTTTGTCAAATTTTTTGCTGGCAGCCTCCAGCACCCTTCCCAGGCCGTCCAGCTCTTCTGCAGAGTAAACCGCACCGGTGGGGTTGTTGGGGGAATTGATGAGCACCACCCGGGTTTTTTCGGTGATGGCAGCCTGGATCGCACCCAGGTCCAGGTGAAAATCCGGCCGGGTGGGGGCGGTTACCAGGACGGCCCCGGCTACGAATGCATACTGGTTATAGCCCACAAAGTAGGGGGCAGGGGTGAGCAGTTCTTCTCCCGGATTTATCAGGGCCCGCAGACAGTCGTTCAACGCCCCGGCAGCCCCGGCGGTCATCACCACCAGTTCCGGGGTAAGGCCCACGGAGAATTCCCTGTTCAGAAAATCTGCCACAGCCTGCCGCACCTGGATAAATCCTGAGTTGGGCATATAGCCATGGGAGATGCTGTCATCGTTGATCAAATCCAGCAGGGTGTCTTTCACTGCCGCGGGCACGGGTACATCAGGGTTGCCCAAAGAAAAGTCATATACATTGTCTGGCCCGAATTTTTCCCGCATCCGGATGCCTTCTTCAAACATCTTCCGGATGGTTGAGGCGGCTTCCACCATTTTGACCATTTTGTCTGCAATCGGCATGGCATTGTCCTTTCAAAAATTTGCGTTCAATTTGGTTGAGCATACATCAAAAATCGGTTTATGGAAATACCCCTGTAAAAAACCGGTTTTGGGTTTTCTGTATCCGGTCTGCCATGGCAGTGACACAGGCCGGGCGGATGCCTTCTTTCCACCGGGGATATCCTCCCTGCCATACATACCGGATCAGTTCGTGGAAGACCGGCAGGGAAAATTTATAAGCACCGAACCGGAAATTATCTGATGCGTCAAATTCTGCGGTGACAATTTTTTTTCGGGCAAACCCTGTGATCAGTGCGGTTATTTTTTTTTTGGTTTTGTATCCTTCAGGGTTTTGTTTGAACCGGGCCGGATCATCCGGAAAGGGAAACTGTTCATAGACGCTGCCGATGAATCCAATGAACCGTATGCCGTGAATGGCACCCATCAGATCTCCTGCATCCTGCGGGTTTTGTATGTGAAAAACCTCACAGTTCAATGGCGCGGGCGTGGTTTGTGCTTCCAGATGCATCATCCAGGCGCAGAAATCGTCACAAAAGAAAAAATACTGCTCCAGCAGCAGCATGTCTGATGCAATATTGAAAAATCCAAAAGCCACAGGGCCATGGGAAACAGATGCAAAGGACAGGGGCATAACCTGCCTCCTTTTACAAAATTTTTAAACCATCCGGTTTTTCCTGGTGCTGGTATCGGATCCGGCATAGCATATTTCACAGGTTTGTGCTATGAAAAATGCCATGTGACAACAAAGTACCGCACCACAGCCAAAGGGGGAAAAATGGATCTCACCGTGTTCAAGGATATGGATAAGAAACAATTGATGGCGTATATTGAATTTTTGCTGTGGAACTACCGGGTCATGGATGCGTTCTGGTTCATCCGGATTACGGAGAAATTTGATCTTGCCACCGCAGAAAAACTCAATGAACAGGTGTGGGACACGGTGGCCGGGTATGCAGCCAAAGATCTGATGGAAAAATTTCCCCTTGCAGAAGCCGGGAAAAATCCGGGTCTGGCAGGGTTTGTCCATGCGTTGAAACTGTTTCCCTGGTGTATTCTGGTGGGGTATGACATCCGGGAAAAGCCGGATGAGGTCATCATCACAGTGCCCTCCTGCCCTGCCCAGGAGGCCCGGCTGAAAAGGGGTCTGGGTGAATATGTGTGCAAGCATATGCACAAAAAAGAGTTTGAAAGCTTTGCCCGCCGGGTGGATGACCGGATCCGGGTCCATTGCGAATTTGCCCCGCCTGACCCCCATCCGGATGATATGTTCTGCAAATGGCGGTTTACCCTGGACCGCTGATACCTCTTGCACGCGACCAGGCGTGACAGCAGGACTGTGAAAGCAGGTCGGTAAGAACAGGTCATGCGTATATGGGGTCGGCAGCCCATTATATCAGGGCATTGCCGGGGCCGGGTAGTGTTCAGTGCAGATCTGCCTTGCGTACCTTGCCAAGAGAGGTTCTGGGAAAATCTTCTCGAAAAGAAATCTGTGCCGGCCATTTGAATTTGGCCAGACCCTGCCTGCAGAAGGCCAGAATATCCGCTTTGGTCAGGCAGGCCCCTGGGACCGGGATGATGAAGGCATGACCGCATTCTCCCCATATTTCATGGGGCACTCCCTTGATGGCCACATCCTGGATATCCGGGTGGGTCTTGAGAAATTTTTCCACCTCAGCCGGATACACGTTTTCCCCCCCTGAGATATACATGTCTCCGGCCCGGCCGGCCAGAAAGAAAAATCCATCTTCATCCATCCAGGCCAGATCTCCTGTGTGCAGAAACCCGTTTTTTATGGTTTCTTCGGTTTTTACCGGATCCTGCCAGTACTCTTTCATCATGATGGAACCTCTCACAACGATCTCTCCTATCTGACCAGGGGGGGCAGGCCTGCCCCGGGCATCCAGGATCCCCACCTCTGCATGGAACACAGGCCGTCCCACAGTGCCCGGCTTTTTTAAAGGATCTTTTTCAGATGCCCACAGCAGAATGGAGGTTTCTGTCTGGCCCATAATCTGGCGGAAGGCCAGTCCCGCATCTGCGCATGCCTGGATCAGATCCCGGGTGAGCCGCTCGCCGCCGCCGGCACACACCCGCAGAGAGGACAGATCCCCCCGCCTGGATGGCGGCACTTTGAGCAGTTCCCGGAATACGGTGGGCACGCCCAAAAATTTGGATACCTTGAAATGTTCTATATCCCGGAACACTTTTTCCGGGTCAAATTTTTTATGAAGCACCATGGTGGCGCCTTTGTAAAATGTGGGAGCCGCCTGGATGAACAGGCCCCCGGAATGGAAAAGGGGCAGAAATATCAGCATGATGTCGCTGGCATGCAGCTTGAAAAAAATATCCGCGTTCAGACAGTTGAAAAAAGTTTTTCTATGGGAAAGCACCGCCCCTTTGGGCTGGCCCGTGGTGCCGGAAGTGTACATGATTACCTGGGGTTCTTCCGGGTCTGCAGGACCCAGGCTGCGGGTCAGAAACGGGCGTTTTCCGTCAAACCGGGCAACCGCAGTGTCCAGTTCAAAAATTTCGCTGCTGCCAGAGGTGTGGCCCTGTACCGCCACCATCAGGGGCGGCAGATACGCTGCAAGATTAAGGGAATCAACCGTGGCAGTGAATGCGCTTGAATGCACAAAAAGCCGGGGCCGGCAGTTTTTGATAAAAAAATCCAGTTCCCGGGCTGTGATCCTGAAGTTGATGGGTACGAATATCGCTCCCAGCCTGGAACAGGCCAGAAACAGATCCAGAAACTCCGGGCAGTTGTAGAGCATCACTGCCACGCGGTCCCCTTTTTCAATGCCCAGTGACTGGAGCCAGCAGGCGGTTCTGTCGGATCGGCGGCTCAGGCCTTTATAGGTGATGATATCATCCTGGAAAAGGATGGCCGGCTTTTCCGGAGTCAGCTCAGCCCAGCGCTGGACCCACCATGCTATATTCATGGATTTAATCATGGGATATCTTTCATTTTTTTTTCGTGTGCAAAAAAAGGGGGGCTTTGCACCAACTTCTTATTTTTACAGTGGTTTTTCCATATTTCGGGTCTTTAAATACACCATGAGTAGGTATTTTCCCCTAGTGAATATAGGGGTTTTCCCGAATTGACAGCGGTTTATGCTTGTCGTAGATATGGGTGCATTGCCTGTGTGAGGAGATCCATCCCATGTCAAACCCCAATACTCCCACCAGGCTGAGGCCTTAGGAAACGCGTCTGGCGGGCATTCATATCCCTCCAAACAAATCCTTCCAAAAAGCGCCCAGACGCACCCCGGCTTCCAGGTCCCCTTCCTGGAAGCCGGATCTTTTCTGACTGATGCACGGTATTTTTCCTTATTGCCTATTGCATGCCCGGCATGATGATCCGGGAGTCTGTGGATTTTTTCTGATCTGCCTGCATTTTTTTGAACTGTGCAACAACCTTTTTGGTTTCCGTTTCCATGGCCTGGGGGAAGGCATCCATGGCCTGTTCCAGGGTGTCTGCTTCCAGCTTTGCCTGGATGGGTACAGGGCCATGGGGCGTGCCCAGCTGGGTGGAGCCCACAAAAAAGGTTTCCCGGGTGGGGTCATCCGATCCGTCCGGGTGCACTGGTGTCAGTTTCTGGATACTGGCAATTTTCAGGTCTGTGATGGTTTCTTCACGGTAAAGATTTTTTTTATCCACTTGAAAGTCGATATTGATAGGGCTGCCGCCGTTGCCGCTCATGGGTGGTCTCCTTTAAGTAAAAAAGTTAAAAAACATCCCGGCTGCACTCTTTCCGGGAATTAAGGGTTATGCACACTTGGATATGGCCATCGGCCGGGACCGGACCCAGGTGCGTTTCAAGAGCCGGAAAATTTCTCCGGGCATGCCTTCGGGCAGATCCACCAGGGAAAACCGGGGCTGAATATTAATGTCCTTGATGTGTTTGCTTTCCAGACCGGCTTCATTGGCGATGGCACCGACAATATCTTTTGGCTTTATTCCGTGGCTCTCCCCTACCTCGATACGGTATCTTTCCATGCCCGGCCGTAAAGGTGCAGGAAATACCGGTTCAGAAGAAGCACGTGGTTTTCGGGCAGAGACGGGATTTTGAGGGTGCGCCACTGGTCTGAAAGAGGCATCAGAAGCTTTCACAGAAGCAATTTTTTTTGTTTTTGCTTTGGCAGAAGGCACTTTTTCGTCTTTTTTTGCAGCCAGCAGCAAAGGGGTGTCCCCATGGGCCATTCTGGCCAGAGCAGCAGCTACCTTTGCCATGGGCAATTCATTGGCTTCTGCATAGGAAGCAACCAGGGATTCAAATGTTTCCAGATCCCGGGTTTCCAGGGTTTTGCTGATGCTGTCGTGGAAGTCGGCAATACGCTTTTTGTTCACTGCCTTTGGAGAAGGCAGGTGCATTTCCGTGATGGGCTGTCTGGTGGCTTTTTCAATCTTTCGTACCATCCAGCGTTCGTTTCTACCGGTGAACAAAATAGCCTCTCCGGTGCGGCCGGCCCTGCCGGTGCGGCCGATACGGTGGATATAGGGATCCACCTGTGCGGGCATATCATAGTTGATCACATGGGAGATGCGGTCCACATCAAGTCCCCTGGCTGCCACATCCGTGGCCACCAGAATGTCGATACGCCCGTTTTTCAGGCGGTTCACAGTCTGTTCCCGGGCGGACTGGGCCATGTCACCGTTCAGGGCCTCTGCCTTGAATCCATTGCTTTCCAGGTTTTTGGCCACATCAAGGGTGGATGATTTTGTTTTTACAAATACGATGACCCCGTCAAAGGATGCTGCTGAAAGGATGCGCACCAGTGCATGCGCTTTTGTGGCCCCTTTGGCCATCCAGAACTGCTGGCGGATGGCAGCGGTTTCAAAGGCCTCCGGCCGGACCTGGATGTTTTCCGGCATTGTGAGATGTTTTCCGGCAATTTTTTTGACCGGTCCTGGCAGGGTGGCGGAAAAAAGCGCAGTCTGGGCGTTTTCAGGGGTGCGCTCCAAAATCCATTCCACATCTTCAATAAATCCCATGCGCAGCATTTCATCTGCTTCGTCCAGCACCCGGCAGAAAAGATCTGCAAAGTTTATGGTGTTGCGCTTCATGTGATCCATGAGGCGGCCCGGGGTTCCCACCACCACGTGGACCCCTTTTTTTAACCGGCCAAGCTGAATGCCGTAACTCTGGCCGCCGTATACAGCCAGGACGGAAAGGCCTTTTAAATTTTGACCATAGGTTGTAAATGCTTCTGCCACCTGGATGGCCAGTTCTCTTGTGGGGGTAAGCACCAGCACCTGGGGCCGGCGGATATCAAGGCGGATGCGGGACAAAAGGGGAAGGGCAAACGCTGCGGTTTTGCCTGTCCCGGTCCGGGCTTGACCCAGAACATCTTTTTTGGCCAGAAGGTGGGGGATGGTAAGCATCTGGATAGGGGTGGGGGTGGTATAGCCGACATTTTCAAGACATGAAAACACAGCCGGGTCCAGGTTCATTTTGTCAAACCCGGTCACGGGTACATTCTGCTGGGGCATGAAGGGAAATTCCTTAGGTAAACGGGCTGGATTATCCAGCCTTGGAAAATAAAAATTTTTATATTACTTGTTTTTTTTTGATATGGCAAGATATTTTTTGTTCTGTTGCAATCTTTCCAATACGACTTATGTTGTTAGTTAAACAAGACATTGTGCCGTTTTTTTTTGTCTGAAATGTGGTTTTTAAACAGCTACTGTCTTAAATAAAAAACATATTGCCGGGAGGTGTCTCATGCAGCAGAAATCGAAAAGCACATACCTTGTGGATCTGGATATACTGAATACCCATAATGGAAAAGGTTGTGAGGTATGCAATCAGAAGTTCAGTCTTGGGGATACCGTGGTCAGGGCGTGCGGTTCCTGGCCGGATGAATGTATTAAACTGATCCATGAGCAGGAAGCAGTATTTGATGACAATACCCGGACCTGGTATGAAAGAAGCTATTACCGGAGTCTTGCAGAATCATGATTATAATTCATATACCAAGAAGGAGGACCTATGACAACCTACACCTGTAAATCATGCGGAAAGATATCTTCAGAAGAAGGGCATCTGTGTGACCCCACCAACGCCGGTAAGTTTTACACCTGCGGCAGCTGCGGTGAGCAGGCCCGGAAGAAAAAACACCTGTGCAAACCCCAGGCCGCAAAATTTGAATATTTCTGCGGCGGGTGCGGCAGGGGTGCTGTGAGCGGGGACCAGTTGTGCGATCCCCATAAAATGAAATAAAACCTGCCGGGTGCATCTGCACTTTGCGCAGGAACAAAGGGCCTTCAGCGATGGCGCTGAAGGCCCTTTGTCATGCCATGGCAGGCTGCAAACAGGCAGAATGAAAATTATACCAGGCCTGCTGTCTCATCCATGCCCAGGTGGATGTTCATGCATTGGACCGCAGCACCTGAAGCGCCTTTTCCCAGATTGTCTAGGCGGGTGATGACCGCCATCTGGTCAGTATTGCCGAACACGAATATATCTGCTTTATTGGTATTGTTGCAGGCCTGGACATCAAAAAATCCATTGTCCAGATTCTTTTCTCCGTCAAAAGGAAAAACGTTGATGAATTTTTCATCTTTATAATACGCTGCGAGAAGCTGCTGCATATCAGCAGGCCCGATTTTTTTTGCCAGAAGACGGGTATGGATAAAAACAGTTACAGCCAGACCTTTGTAAAAATTGCCCACCACGGGCGTGAATACGGGTGCACTGGCAAGTCCGGTTCGTACCGTCATTTCCGGAAGATGTTTGTGGGCCAGGCCCAGGGCATAATGCCGCGGGCTGTCTAAAGCCGGGGTATGCTGTTCTTCATAGGCTGCAATGAGTTTTTTCCCTCCCCCGCTGTATCCTGTGATGGAATAACAGCACACCGGGTAATCCGGCGGCAGGATACCGGCTTTGACCAAAGGATGGACACCCAGCACAAAAGCGGTGGCATGGCACCCGGGGTTGGTGATTTTTTTTGCTTTTCTGAGAACATTTCTTTGCTCCGGGACAAGTTCGGGCAGGCCATAGGCCCAGTCCGGATGGGTGCGGAAAGCTGTGCTTGCATCTATGATGCAGGTGTGCGGGTTTTCAACCAGGGAGGCGGATTCTTTTGATGCAGCATCCGGAAGACACAAAAAGGTGACATCAGACTGATTGATCAATTTTTTTCTTGCATGCACATCCTTGCGCAGTGCAGGATCAATTTCAAGCAGTGCAATATCATTTCGTGAACACAGATAATCGATGATCTGCAATCCGGTGGTGCCTTCCCGGCCGTCTACAAATACCTTGTATGCCATGGTGATTCCTTTTGTCCGGTTATGTTCCGCTGGTGTATGAACACCTACTTTTTTGACATTCATCTTATACGTATTTTGAAATAAAAAATAAAGCCCAAGTTCAGTGGCGGTGCTGATAATTATATGGTTTTGACCGGGCATACCTTGTGTGATAGAATCTGTTAGAATTGGCAGGATATAATAATGCGTTTCCTCACTCACCAGATATTTTAAAGGATTTTTACATGGATTTACCCCGAAAAAGAACCCGCCTGTTTCCTTCTGCTGCTGAAGATGCACAATCATCAAAACTGAATGTAGACACCCCCCAGACAACATCAGCGTCATATGCTCTTTCTTTTTTGGATACGGAGTTTATGATGCGCGATGAGCTGCGGCCGGTAAGACTGCAGCTGGAATTGCTCAAACCCGAAATTATCCAGACGGAACTGAATATCGCATCCACGGTGGTGATTTTCGGCAGTGCCCGCATTAAAGATTCAGATACGGCAAAGGCCCGGCTTGAATACCTGAAGACGGAGGCTGAAAAGAACCCGGACAGGCCTGATATGGACAGGCAGGCTAAAATTGCCCAAAGGGATCTGGATAACAGCAGATATTATGATGAAGCCCGAAAGCTTGCCCGAATGATTGCCTCTGCAGGCCAGGATGCTGATGGCGTAAGATGCGTGGTCTCAACAGGCGGGGGACCGGGAATCATGGAAGCCGCCAACCGCGGGGCCCATGATGTCAATGCCAAAAGCATCGGCTTGAATATAGTGCTGCCCCATGAACAGGCACCAAATCCCTATATTACGCCGGAGCTCAGTTTTCAGTTTCATTATTTTGCCATCAGAAAGATGCATTTTCTGATACGGGCAAAAGCGTTGATTGCCTTCCCGGGCGGTTTCGGCACCATGGACGAACTTTTTGAGACATTGACCCTGGTGCAGACAAAAAAAATTGCGCCCATGCCCATTTTATTGTTCGGCAAAAGTTTCTGGCAGAAAGTGATAAATTTTGATGCACTGGTTGATGCTGGCGTGGTTTCTCCGGAAGATCTGGATCTGTTCCATTTTGTGGAAACCGCCCAGCAGGGGTGGGACCTGTTAAATCAGTCTGATTTTTGGTTTTAACGGAACAGGGCCCTGACATTACTCACATGTTACCCCACCTGGAAAAACAAGCCATGGCATTGACCGGCCTAAATGACATGGGTGATTGAAATGGTTCCAGGGGTAAGGTATAGTTTAAACAGCCATTCAATTCAGGAGGTGAATTCATGAAAAAACCGGTTATTTATATTTTATCAGGACTGGGAATACTGGTCCTGATGGTGGTTGTTGCAGCGGTTATCGTCTTGAACCTGGATCCCAACCGGTACAAGGATTATATTGCCGGCAAGGTCAGCCAGCAGATGGGCCGGAGCTTTGAAATCCAGGGAGATCTGAAAATGGCATATTACCCCTGGCTGCATGTGGAAGCATCCGGGATTTTTCTGGAAAATGCCCCCGGTTTCGGGGATCAGCCCTTGCTGGCAGCCGATCATGTCAAAATCCGGGTCAAGACCCTGCCGCTGCTCAAAAAACAACTGGAGATGGATACCATTGTTCTCAAGGGTGCCCGTATCAATCTGGTTAAAAACAAGGATGGGGCAGCCAATTGGGAGGACCTGGGAGGAAAACCAGAAGCCGGGATGCCGGATAAACCCCCTGCCCCTTCGTCTGATAAAGGGTTTGACCCGGCAAATCTGGCGGTCCTGTTAAAAGGGGGCGTAAATATCCAGGATGCAGACTTCAGCTTTGATGACCAGGCCCTTGGGGAAAAATATACCGTATCTGATCTGAATCTCACCACCGGCACTGTGGCGCCCGGAGACCCTGTGGATCTGGCCCTCACCTTTACTGCCGCAGCCACATCCCCGGACATTTCAGCAGATGCTTCTCTGAAAGGAAAAATATTTTATGATTTTGGTACCGGCCAGTATGAGATAAAGCCGTTTACAGCCGATGCAAAGCTCTCCGGTCCGGCCCTGGGAAAAACCCCTGCCGAACTGACCCTGGCGTGTGACATGCAAATGGATCTTGCAAAAGACACCCTGTCAGTGAAAAACCTGCAGGCAGACGGTCTGGGTACCGGTGTGAACGGGAACATTCTTCTTGGCGGCATAGGATCCGGTGTTTCACGGATTGACATGGATATGGCTGTTGCAGGAAAAGACCTTTCCCGGGTGTTCAAAGTGTTTGAAGATGGTCCCTTGTCAACACAGCTGGCTGCACTGCCGGACCGGTCCTTTGACCTGCAGGCGGAGATTGCAACAGATATGGATAAAGGTATGATGTCGGTGCCGCAGCTGGCAGTACATATGCTGGGAGCAGACATAACCGCCGCATTGCAGGCTGAAAATATCCAGTCTGAAACACCGTCTTTAAAAGGTGATGTGAAAGCCAAAGGACCGGATCTGCCACTGCTGCTGGAACTGGCCGGCAAAGTCCAGGGCAATGCGTTCCTGGCAGATATGGGCAGAAAACTGACAGGGGCCGGAACCGGCCGGAAAAAATTTCATGCAGATGTGACCCTGGATGTGGATATGAAAGAGGGCAGGGTGCTTCTGCAGAATCTGGATATGGCCGGACTGGGGATCACTGTGAAGGCAGATGTCACTGCCCGGCATCTGGGCTCTGAAGAGGCTGTTCTGGACGGCAGTCTTGATCTGGACGGCAAAAAGCTTGCCCTGCTGCTTGCAGCACTGGACCAGCCCGATCTGGCGGCTGTGCTGGATACGGTGGGGGTGAAGGCCGGGTTCAAGGGCAATTATCAGGACCTGGCCGTGGATCCGGTGCAGGCAAAATTCGGCCTGGCCGGCAAACAGATTCCCAATCCCCCGGTTTTCATAACCCTGGAGGCGCCGGCACAGCTGCAGCTGGAAAAACAGACCCTGCATCTGGAAACTTTTTCCGTCAAGGGCCTGGGCCTGGATCTTTCCGGCAGCCTGTCTGCCAGACAGATCCGCACATCCCCTGAATACGAAGGCAACATTTCCCTGACCCGGTTCAACCTGCGGGACCTGATGAAAAAACTGAACCAGCCCCTGCCGGAAACATCGGATGCCGGGGTATTTGAGAAAGTGGGCCTGGAAACCCGATTTTCCGGTTCTGCAAACGCTATAACGCTGACCAGCCTGTCTGCGGTCCTGGATGACACACAAATGAACGGGGACCTGAAGATACAGGGGTTCTCAGATCCGGATATCACATGCAACCTGGCAGTGGACCAGTTCAATGCAGACCGGTACATGCCTCCGCCTGCCAAAGATGCTTCCGGCAAAAAACAGACATCACCGCCAAAGACACCGGAAACTGCGGCAGCAGGGGCTGCAGCCCTGATTCCGGTGGAAACCCTCCGGGCCCTAAAATTGAAAGCGTCCCTGGCCATCGAGGACCTGGTCGTTTCAGGGGCTGTCCTGTCCCGGGTGCGGGTGAATGCGACTGCAAAAGACGGTATCCTCACCAAGGCCCCTTTGTCAGCCAATATGTATAAAGGCACCTATGACGGAAAAGTGGTGCTGGATGCCAGCGGCGATATTCCCGAACTTACCATTGATACAACCTTGAAAGGGGTGGAAGTGGAGCCGCTGCTTATGGACATGACCCGGAACGCCCTGATCCGGGGAACCGGGGATGTGACAGCCGCCCTGACAACCCGGGGTGCGGCAGTGGATGCCATGAAGCAGAACCTGAACGGCAACCTGTCTTTTTCCTTTAAAAACGGGGCAATCAAGGGATTTAACGCGGGAAAATTTCTGCGGAGCCTGAAATCACTGCGGGAAAAACAGACATTGAAAGTGGCAGAAGAGGAAGAAACTGATTTTACCGCACTCACCGGTAATCCTGTGGTGAAAAACGGGGTGGTTTTTCTTGATGATCTTTCGGGAAAATCTCCGGCCCTGCGGCTGTCCGGTACGGGAATCCTGGCAGATATCGTTCAAGAGACCATTGATTACAAAGCAGTTATCACTGTTGTGGAAACCTCAAAAGGGCAGACCGGCAAAGAACTCACAGAACTTGCAGGGATCCCGGTTCCCGT
Organism: Desulfotignum sp.; assembly: GCA_046482705.1. Lineage (GTDB taxonomy): Bacteria > Desulfobacterota > Desulfobacteria > Desulfobacterales > Desulfobacteraceae > Desulfotignum. The sequence continues at coordinate 869 of JAWOEP010000392.1, read as the reverse complement.
ATTTATCAAAGGTCCGCTGACTGATCCGTCCATCACCCCGGACATAAAAGGGGTGATCACCAAAATTTTCACTGACACCGATTCCGAGGCTGTACAACAATTGAAAAAAGGCGTGGAAAAAGAATTGGGCCGGTTTTTAAAAAAATTATCCGAGTAAAAGGAAAAAAATAAAGACAGGAGGTTTATGAAATACGGTGCTGCCGGTTTTCCAATCAAACCGGTGTGTGATGAGATCAAAAAAGCGGGGGATCTGGGGTTTGATTTTTTTGAACTGTCCATGGACCCGCCGGAAGGCCATTGGATGAAGGTCCGTGACATGGAAAACCGGATTATTTCGGCCCTGGAAACCGCCGGCCTGGGGGTGGTGTGCCACCTGCCCTCTTTTGTATATACCCCGGATCTTTCTCCGGTTATCCGCAGGGCCTCTTTGGATGAAATGCTGCATTCCCTGGATGCAGCCGCAGGCATCGGTGCCCACAAAGCGGTGCTGCATCCGGGATATATTACCGGCATGGGGATTTTTGTCATGGAAACCGCAGCTGCTTATGCCCGTGAAAGCCTGGTGACCATTGTTGAGAAGGCGGACAGCCTGAATATTGTGCTGTGTTTTGAAAATATGTTTCCCGGGTACCATGTTTTTTATGATCCGGATCAGTTTGATCCCCTTTTTCAGGAATTTGCCCATATGAAAATGACCCTGGATACCGGTCACGCCAATATCGGTGATCCGGACCAGACCAGACTTGCTGCGTTTGTTCACAGATTTGCCCACCGCATCGGCCATGTCCATGTCAGTGACAATTTCGGGAAAGCAGATGAGCACCTTGCTGTGGGAAAGGGAAATATTGATTTTAAAGCATTTGCTGCAA
>JAWOEP010000089.1:0-9626 GCA_046482705.1 Desulfotignum sp. | reverse complement strand
GTGGCCCTGGGAGACGGCGATATCGATTGTTTCAAGACATACCGGACCATCTGCGGCCAGTCCCCCACTGACCGCATCACCTTTGAGATCGAGTGGGACATGGGGGATGATCCTCTGGAAATTGCCCGGGAAAAAGAGATGGCTGCCTGTAAAAAAAGCATCAGATATGCCAGAGAGGTGCTGAAAATCGGCCAGCCCGTGTGAATGATTCCCGCATTCCCGGTGCCGACCCTTATGCCCGGCAATGACACCCATCTGGAACAGGGCCCGCCATTATCATACCACAGGTCATTGGTGCCTCCCATGAGGATGACAATCCCTGGTTTTCTGGGGACCACGTCCACAGCAAACCGGGCCAGCATGCCGGCGGTGGTGTCGCCGCTGATGCCGGTGTTGACAACCGGGATGTTGAGGCGGTTTTCCAGAAGCGCAGTCCAGGTACAGGGTTTTGCCATGTCACTGCCCTGCGTGAGGCTGTCCCCGTGGCAGATGATTTTCATAACCGCTCCTCCTTCAGAATGAACCACCCCAGCACATCCTCCAGGATCATGTAAAAGCAGGGAACCAGGGCCAGGGTGATCAGGGTGGCGAAAACAATGCCGAATCCTAAAGATATGGCCATGGGAATGAGATACTGGGCCTGGCGGGATGTTTCGAAAATCATGGGGGACAGACCCCCGAAGGTGGTCAGGGTTGTGAGCATGATGGGTCTGAAGCGCTGGGCAGCAGACATTGTTATGGCGGTAAAGGCGGGTTTGCCCGAGCGCCGGTGCTTGTTGGCGGAATCCACCATTACCAGGGATCCGTTCACCACCACCCCGGAAAGGGCCACCAGCCCGAAAAGGCTCATGAGGGACAGAGAAAATCCCAGAAGAATATGTCCCAGTACCGCCCCCACAATGCCGAAGGGGATGCAGGCCATGATGATCATGGGCTGGAAATAGCTTTTAAAGGGGATGGCCAGCAGGGCATAGATACCGAACAGCGCCAGGATAAGGCCCCGAAACAGGCTCTGGGTACTTTCCTGCATGCTGGCCTGCCGCCCTTCAAACCCCGCGGTCAGGCCGGGAAACTGCTGCTGCAGGCTGGGCAGGATGTCGGTTTTGACCACGGCAAGAATCCGGCCGGTTTCCTGCTGGGGCACCACGTCGGCTGTTACAGTGGACACCCTGCGCCCGTCCCGCCGGACAATGGCGGTAAAGGCCCGTCCCGGCGCCATGGAAACCACATCCGTCAACAGGGTTTCTCGGCCGTCCGGGGTATAGATCATCAGGGTTTCCAGGCTGTTTTCAGAATCCCGTTCCGTTTCCGGCAGACGGACTTTGACCGTTACCTCATTTCTGCCCCGCTGGAATTTCAAGGCAGTGGCGCCGTAATAGGCATGCCGCACCTGCAGGGCCACATCCCTGGCACCCAGCCCCAGAGACAACCCTTCCGGTTTCATGGTAAAATCAAACTGCTTTTTGCCCTGGGCAGATCCGTCATCAATGTCTTTTGTGGAGGGAAAATCAGCCAGTTCATCAGCCAGCATCATGCTGGCAGCATCCAGGGTATCGATGTCCCGGTGGCTCAGTTCAATGGTCAAAGAAGCACCGGATCCGGGCCCGCCCCGATCGGACTGGAAAACAATGGACTCCAGGCCCGGAATGGCACCGGAGGCTTCCCGCCACAGCCGGGTCACTTCGGCCGTGGACATGGGCCGGATATCCGGCGGGGTCAAAAGGATTTGAGAGGTAATCACATTTTCATCCACCCTGGTGTACCGTCCCCGGGAAAGTTTTGCACCGCCGTTGTCCGCCACCACTTTTTGGGCTGCATCAGTTATGATCCGGCGTACTGCAGCTGTTTTTTCATCTGAAACCCCGTAGGGCAGGGTCACCGTGACAAAGGCATAATCTGATTCAATGCGGGGCATCAGCGTGGTGGTGATCCGCCCGCTTTGCACATACCCCACCATGATTACCAGAGCCGCCACCCCCACTGCTGCTGTGATATACCGGTTTTTCACCAGGGATTGTAAAACCGGTGTGTACAAATGTTTCACCAGCCAGGTGAGCCCCTGGCTGATACGCCTCTGCCGGGCGATGACCCAGCCCAGTATCTTTCCGGGGGGCCGGTTTTCATGGGACAGGTGGGCCGGCAGAATAAAAAGGCATTCCACAAGAGAGATAAGAAATACCATGATTACCACCATGGGGATCACTTTGAAAATTTTGCCCATGGTGCCGGTGACAAACATGATGGGCAGAAATGCCGCTATATTGGTGAGAATGGAGAACACCACAGGCACTGCCATATCCTTTGCCCCCCTGATGGCGGCATCCAGAAATTTTCTTCCCTGCTCCCGGTAGTAGTAAATGTTTTCCCCCACCACAATGGCATCATCCACAACAATCCCCAAGGTCACAATAAAGGCGAACATGGACACAACGTTAATGGAAAAATCTGTCATCGGCAGGAAAACAAACGATCCCAGAATGGATATGGGGATGCCCAGAGACACCCAGAATGCCAGACGGATCTCCAGAAACAGGGCCAGAAGAATGAACACCAGAGCAAGGCCGATGTATCCGTTTTTCAACAGCAGGCCGGCCCGCTGCTCAAACACCTGTGACCGGTCGCTGATCATGGAAACACCTATCCCCGGAGGCAAAGTTTCCTGAAATATTTGTGCCTGGATCCGTGCGGCTTCTGCCACCTCAATGGGTTTCTGATCCCCCACCCGGAAGACTTCCACCCTGATGGCGGGTTTGCCGTTAAAGGTGGCATACCGGTTGGTTTCTTCAAACCCTTCGGAAATATCGGCAATATCTTCCAGCAATACCTGTGCGCCGTCTTCCGCCGTGATGATGGGCAGGCCGGCATAAGCATCTGCCAGATCCCGGCGTTCTTTCATGCGGACCATGATCTCCCCGCCCCGGGTTTTGACAGAACCGCCGGGCAGTTCAATGGAAAGGCTGCGGATACGTTCTGCCACCCCTGCCAGGGTGAGACCGTACCGCCGCAGACTGGCCTGGGGAACAGAAACATGAATTTCATAATCCCGGGTGCCTTCCAGTTCCACCTGGGTGATAAGGGGGTCCTGGAGCAGCAGGTCCCGGAAGTTTTCCGCGATCTGGGTGAGCACTGCCCGGGACAGGTCCCCGTAAACGGCATGGGATATGACATGGCGCTTGCGGGCCACAACAGCGGTCATGGGACGTTCCGCCTCATCAGGAAAAGAGGTGATGGCATTGACTTCACTTTCCACTTCCTGGGCAAAGCTGCGGACATCCATTCCCGGCCGCACCTCAATGGTGACACGGCCGAACCCTTCCCCGGCAGTGGCATGCATTTCATCAATGCCGTCCAGGCCCTGGACCGCTTCTTCAATGGCCAGAACAACCCCCCGTTCCACCTCTTCAGGACCGGCACCCGGGTAGATGACAGATACGGATACAGCGCCCACCTCAAAATCGGGAAAAACCTCCTGCTTGATGCCGAAGGCCATGACCAGCCCCCCCAGCAGCAGGACAATCATCAACAGATTGGCTGCCACAGGATTTTTTGCCATCCAGGTGATTGCGCCTGTGTGATCGCCTGTGGACACTGGTGTGGTCATGACCGGTTCCCTGTGTCTCTTCCGTCTGGAGCCGGCCGGTCTTTGTTGTGCACACGCAAAGCCATGCCCTCCACCGGAGAGGACAGATCCGACAGGATCACGGCATCACCGCTCCCAAGCCCGCTTTGGACAAACACATAATCTGAATCCCGCCATACGATATCAATGTTCCGGATATCCAGGTGTCCGTCCGCCGCCACCCATGCCTGGTTCTGGTTGCGCACCATGGCCCTGGGCAGGGCAATGACATCAGATATTTTTTCCCCGTGGATGGCTACCTGGACATAGTTGTTTAACAGCAGCGGTGCATCAATTCGGCGGGAAAGGCCCAAAGGATCATCAATGGCGATGAGCAGCGTGGCCAGGCGGGTTTCGCTGCCCAGTTCCCCCAGAAGACGGATGACACGGCCCTGGTGCCTGGCGTTGTTCTGGTCGGTGATGGTGGCCGGGCTGCCGGTATCATCCGGGGCGGACGGGATCCTGACCCATTTGAGATTTTCCACAGGAACGGCGGCTTTTACCCAGTAAGCATCAGTACCGGACAGCCCGGCCAGGGCATCCTGGGCAGATATCTGGGATCCGGTCTGTACATGCACCGCAGTGATCAGGCAGTTGAAGGGGGCTTTTATGGTGGTACGCTCCAGGTTCAGCCGGGCCAGATCCAGATCTGCCCGGGCAGCGGCAATGTCTGCCTTGATCTGGGCCATCTGGGGTTCCCGCAGGGCAAGGTCGGCATCCAGGATGGGTGACCGGGCGTCTTTCTGCAGAATTTTCATCTCTTCTTTTGCCACTTCCTGCCGGCCCATCTCCAGCCGAAGAGAGGCGGACAACCGGTCCAGGGCGGCTTTTTTTCTCGCCACATCCAGTTCAAAATCTTTTTGTTCCAAAGTGAGCATCTCTTCTGCTTTTTGAAATACCCCGCCGGGAATCAGTTTTTCTGATATGGTTTCCACAAATCCGCCCACCCGGGATTTCAGGGTGATGGCCCGGGAAGGCATGACTGCTCCCATGGCAGACAGAATAATCTGGTGGTCCTGTTTTTCCATGATGGCTGTTTCCACCAGGGGCGGGGGGATCTGGGGACGTCCCCGGCTGGCAACCGGCCGTGTGTCATACAGATGCCGGGCAATGAATACACCGGCGGCAATAATGATGACCGGAATTAGAAAGCGGATGATGCGCTTGAAAAGCGGTGTTTTTATATGAGAAGACGACGTCATGGCGTTTCCTTGGGCATGGGGGAAACAATGGCCTGCCAGTCTCCTCCCAGGGCACGGTAAAGGGTGATACGGTTTTTTATCAATAAGGCGTTCTGCTCCAGCAGGCGGATCTCAAGTTCCTGGACATTGAGCTGTTCGGTCAGAAACGGGATAAAGGGATCCAGTCCCTTGATATAGCGGCGCCGGGCTTCTGCCAGGGCCTGCCGGGCGGTTTCCAGCTGCTCTGTCAGCAAAAGAATGTGTGCAGCCTGGTGTTTTTCCGCAGCCAGACTGGTTTCCACTTCGGTAATGGCGGTATAAACCACTTCTTCATAGGCAGCCAGCCGCTCTGCCACCACAGCGGCAGCCTGTCGGGACAGGGCTTTTTTCTGTCCCCCGTCAAACACCAGGCCTGCAAGTCGGGCCCCCAGGGTCAAAATCCAGTTGTCAAGGAGCAGGTCCAGAGCGTTGTCCTGAAACAGAAAATTTCCCGTGAGAACCAGATCAGGCAGGCGGTAGATCCTGGCAGCCGCCGCATCCCAGTCCGCTGCCATAAGACGCAGGCCCTGGGCCCTGACATCCGGGCGCAGGGCCAGCAGATTGGCCGGCAGCCCGCTGCCGGGCAGTTCCGGCAATGTTTCGGGCAGATCACCGGTGATGGTGAGACCGTTTCCCGAACTCTGGCCGAGCAAAAGATGCACAGATGCTTCCAACTGCTGTATCCGGTTTTCCAGGGGGGGGATTTTTGCCTGGGTCTGGGCCACAATTTCTCTTTGCTGGAGGATATCCAGGGCCGAGGACATGGATTTTTGAAACCGCAGTTCCAGAAGATCGCGCACCGTGGTGTGGACTTCCAGCTGTTTTTTCACCCGGGCCAGCTGCTCTCTGGCTGTGATCAGGTCCACCCATATACGGGCCACCTCTGCGGCAATGGTCATGGCAGCGGTTTCAAGATCAGATGCCGAGGCCCCGGCCGCCAGGGAAAAAGATGTCACCCCGGCATTGATGCGGCCCCACAGATCCACTTCATAGGCAGCAGCCGGACCCAGAGAAAAAGTGTTGAAAGAGGTGGTGTCCTGGCCGGTCTGGGTGCGGTTGTATCTGGTTTCCAGGGTGATGAGGGGCAATGCATCTGCTTTTTTGGCAGCCGCCAGGCTGGCGGCCTGTTCCAGCCTGGCCCGGGCCTGTCTGACGGAAAAATTGTGTGTCAGGGCATGGGTGATAAGGCGGGTCAGTTCCTGGTTGTTGAATTGTTCCCACCATGGAGAAGCCAAAGAAAAGTTCAGGGTTTCCGGGGATGCCGTGTGTATTGACTCCGGCAGGGTATCCAGGTTGCGCGGAACAGGCGTTATTGCACCACAGCCCTGGGTCAGCAGAACAGCGGCCAGAAAAAGGGCTGCCAGGGCTTTTGCCCGGTTACCGGGCCGGCAGCAGGGCATATTCATTTTTGTGGCGGTCGATGCAGGTATCAACGTCAAACGGAACGGTCTGTGTCATTGCATGGCTCCTTTTCTGGAACATCGGCTGGATTCGCTGTTTTTTGCTTCCGTAATTATAGGGATTTATTTCACCGGGTCAAGTTTAAGCCGGTTGTCAGCAAAGGAAAACCATGGCAACATACTGAACCGCTTGTGCGCTTTTGCCGGCTGCATCTACTTGACAATTTTCATCCGGCACAGCATGATCCCGAAAACATTTTTTTAAGGTATCTTCAACCAGGTGGTGCATATGGTAAAAAAATACTGGTTTTTCATGGGCATGGCTGTTATGGCCTGTATTGCATTTGCATGGCCGGAAATCGGTACGGTCATTAAAAAATATAATATTTTGAATGCAGGCATTTTTCTGGCTTTTTTTCTGACAGGCCTGTCTCTGGAAACATCCAGTGTCCTTGTCCAGTTAAAGCAGATAAAGGTTCTTCTGGCAGCACTTTTCTCCTCTTTGATTTTTTTTCCGGTCATCGCCTATTATAGCGGTGGTTTTTTTCTGGGTGCCTGGCCTGATTTTGTCATGGGCGCTTTGATCATCGGGGTTGCGCCGGTGACAGTGGCATCAGGTACCGTGATGACCGCCATGGCCCGGGGCAATATTGCGTTAAGCCTGTTCATCTGCGTGCTGGGTAATTTTGCTTCCATCATAACGATTCCGTTCATGCTCAACCTCATCCTGCAGTTTGGTGATGTTTCCATCCAGCTTCCGGTTGTCCAGATGCTGACGGGATTGACCCTCAAGGTCCTGTTGCCCACCCTGCTGGGCCAGTGCCTGCGGCCCGCGGTAAAGCACAGGCTGCTGCCGTTTACATCGGGTATTTCCATTTTCAACCAGTGCATTGTCCTTTTGATCATACTTAATGCAGTGGCAAGTTCTGCTGATCGGATAATACAGGTGGGTGCTGTTTTGTTTCTGGTTATGGGGTTTATGGTCGGGCTGCATGTGTTCATCCTTTTGTTCAATAAGCTGCTGGCCGGACTGATCCATCTGGATCTGCCTGCAACCGCGGCATTCACTATCCATACTTCCCAGAAAACGTTGACCATTTCATACCTGGTTTGGGCCGGGTATTTTGCGGCTGCGTACCCTATGGCCCTGATTCCGGCCATTGCCTATCATCTTACCCAGATGATAATGGATACATTTGTGGCCCAGTGGTTCAGAAAACAGGCACATTCGTAAACCTTTGACTGCACCCTGATCATCCCTTCCCGGAAAAATGCCCGACCATTGCCGGCAGGACGTTTTCGAAACATCCATACTTGCATTCATACACCTGTAATAGTATCTATAACCCTGTATGAACCCATCACATGGCGGAAAATTCTTATGAATAACACCCGGTCTTCGGGCTGATAAAAAGGAGATATGATGGCCACACGAACGGAAAAAGATACCATGGGAGAAATTTTTGTGCCGGCAGATGTGTATTGGGGCGCCCAGACACAGCGGTCTTTACAAAATTTTGCCATCGGCAGGGAGATAATGCCCCTCCCGGTTATCCATGCCTTCGGCTATATCAAAAAAGCGGCAGCAATGGTTAACACAAGCTTCGGGCTGCTGTCTCCCCGAAAGGAACAGTTTATCGTACAGGTGTGCGATGAGATTATCCAGGGAAAACTGGATGACCACTTCCCTTTAAAGGTCTGGCAGACCGGATCCGGTACCCAGACCAATATGAATGTCAACGAAGTGATTGCCAACCGTGCCCGGGCCTTGTCCGGCGCCTCTCCTGACCGGCAAATCCCGCAGCTGCATCCCAATGATGATGTCAACAAATCCCAGTCCTCCAATGATGCCTTTCCCACGGCCATGCACATGGCTGCCTATGCCATGCTGGCGGATGTCACCATCCCGGCCCTGCAGTGGCTCCAGCAGGGGCTGGCAGAAAAAAGCCGGGAATGGGAATCCATTGTGAAAATCGGGCGGACCCATTTCATGGATGCAGTGCCTTTGACCCTGGGCCAGGAATTTTCAGGATATGCCGCCATGCTGGACCAGGGCATCAATCTGATAAAAAAGAGCATGGGGCTTTTGACGGAACTGGCACTGGGCGGAACAGTGGTGGGTACGGGTCTGAACAGCCCCAAAGGCTTTGATACCCGGGTGGCGGCACAGCTGGCGGATCTTACCGGCCATCCCTTTGTGCCGGCTGCCAGCAAATTTGCCGCCCTGGCAGCCCATGACAGCCTGGTGGCGTGCCACGGGGCGTTAAAAACCGTGGCTGTGAGCCTCATGAAGATCGCCAATGATATCCGGATGCTGGGCTCCGGGCCCAGGTGCGGCATAGGTGAACTGCACCTGCCGGCCAATGAGCCGGGATCCTCCATCATGCCGGGCAAGGTCAACCCCACCCAGTCAGAGGCCGTCACCATGGTGTGCGCCCAGGTCATGGGCAATGACACCACCCTGTCGGTGGCAGGATCATCCGGTCACTTTGAACTCAATGTATTCAAACCGGTGATGATTTATAATTTTCTGCAGTCTGCACAACTGCTGGGTGATGCAGCTGCCTCTTTTCAGAAAAACTGCGTTCAGGGCCTTGTTCCCAACAAAAAAAATATCCAGGCCCACCTGGAAAATTCTTTGATGCTGGTCACGGCTCTGGCACCGAAATTCGGGTATGACAAGGCTGCGGTGATAGCAAAAAAGGCCCATTCAGAAGATATCACCTTGGAACAGGCTGCCTGTGATCTGGGCTATGTGACCCGAGAAGCATTTCATGAACTGGTGGATCCCGAAGCCATGACCCGTCCGTTTTAGGGACCGGGTCTGTTTACAGCCAGGGGACGGCGGTATTTTAAGGTTTCAAAAAACATGCGTTTATGGTTAAATCAAGGTCTGAATGGTGATTTTGGTGCAGGAAAACCGGATCCAAAGGAGGTAAAAGACCATGGAACATGATGTTGCACTGTTTAAAGGCTATAACTTTGCGGTTGGACAAAAGATCAGAATTGAAGATTCTCCCCGTTCCGGTGACTGGGAGGTGATACATGTCACAGAACACAAGGTGACCCTGCGCTGCCCCCTGTCAGGCAGAGAATTCACCTGGGGCCGGTTCTGCTATCTGGTGGAAGAAACCAGGCGGCAATGGCCGGAACAGGATTAGGCCGGCGGAAAAGATCATGGATGTTATTTTACTGATGGCCATGACCCTGGACGGCAAAATCGCCAGAAGCCACACAGAGTTGATAAACTGGACCGGGAAGCAGGACAAGCAGTATTTTGTAAAGGTTACACGCAAAGCCGGGGTGGTGGTGATGGGGTCAAAGACATTCGATACCATAGGACATCCGCTGCCGGGGCGCAAAAACATTGTCATGACCCGGAACAAG
>JAWOEP010000221.1:0-5141 GCA_046482705.1 Desulfotignum sp. | reverse complement strand
GCGTTCATCCAGCAGCACGCGGATGCCTGTTTTCTCAAGGAAGGCATCCGCGTCGCTATCTGCGGAAAACCCAATGTGGGAAAATCCAGTCTCATGAACCGGCTGCTGACCCGGGAAAAATCCATTGTCACGGCCATGCCGGGCACCACACGGGATCCCATCCAGGAAGCGGTGAACATGAACGGCGTGCCGTTTGTGATCACAGATACCGCCGGTATCCATGATACCGACGACCTGGTGGAGATCATCGGTATTGAACGGGCCAAAGACCATATCAAGGATGCGGACCTGGTATTGTTCATGGTGGAACCCGGAACAGTCCTTTCTGACAAGGAATTTGAAAAAATGGTGCCAATAGACAAAAAAATCATCCTGGTGACCAATAAAATTGACCTGGTCCAGGACCCGGAGGGAGGAGAAAAACCGGGAAGACCGCCAATGCCCAAACTGCCTGATGCCTGTGATACCATGCCCAACGTACAGATTTCAGCACTTCATGACTTGGGCATCAAACATTTGCGGGAAAAAATTGTGTACCTGTGTGTCCGGGACCTGACCATGGAGGACTCTGCCGTGATCCCCAATCTGCGGCATAAAAATGCTTTGGTCCAGGCCCTCGCGTCTCTTACATCTGCAAAAGAAAACATAAAAAACATGGCACCTGAAGAAACCCTGGCCATTGATTTGAAAAACAGTATTGATTCTCTGGGAACAATTACAGGGGAAACCGCATCTGTAGATATACTGGATACTATTTTTAATAATTTCTGCATTGGAAAATAAAAAGGAACCTTGCCCATGGCACTTGACTTTAAAAAACATTTCACACAATACGAAGCCCTGGTTCAGGTGGTGGACGGCGTGTTCGACCGGGTCAAACAGGAATACCCCAAAGAGGTTTTCTGCAGAGAAAAATGCAGTGACTGCTGTTACGCCATTTTTGATATGCCCCTGATCGAAGCTTTGTACCTGAAGGCAAAATTTCTGGAAAAATTTTCCGGCAAACCCAAAAACGACCTTTTGGAAATTGCCGACAAAACCGACCGGGCACTGGTCAAGCTCAAACGGGAGGCCTATAAAAAAGTGCAGGCCGGCGCAGACCAGCTGGAGATTGTGGGCCGCATGTCCCAGGAACGGGTGAGGTGCCCCCTGCTGGGATCTGACGACCTGTGCGTGCTGTATGAATTCCGGCCCATCACCTGCCGGATTTACGGCATACCCACCTCCACCGCCGGAGCCAGCCATATCTGCGGACGTACCAACTTCATCCAGGGACAGGCCTATCCCACCCTGAACATGGACAAGCTCTATACACAGCTCCAGCTTTTGTCAGCCCAGCTCATAAAAGACATCAAATCCGGCAATATCAAAATGCATGAAATGCTGATCCCGGTTTCCATGGCCCTGGTCACTGATTTTAATGAAGAGTATCTGGGGGTCAGACAGAATGGATAACTTTACCGACCAGCAGATCCGGGAGAGGAAAAAAGCGATTTTTGATGCCATGGGCAAACGGGGGCAGAAGCAGATCCTGAAAAAAGGGTATGACAAGTGGGATCCGTTCCAGGAACCCAAAGATCCCATTGATATCAGAAAAGACAAAACCAAAAGAACCTCCCAGATATTGATCAGGGAATTTTTATCCCAGGCCGACCATGACACCTATACCAACTCCTTTGCCCAGGGAGCCCTGGAAATGTGCCTGGGTATTATCAATGAAGAGGAAAAAATCAGAGGCATGTTTGAATTTGCGTGCTGGTACAAGGCTTTGCTCAAACAGGAAGGGCATGACACCCTGTGACCGGGATGCGGTTCTTGCCATCCTGGACAATGCTGACACCTGTTTGACAGCCCGGGCCTGTGTGCGTGCCATTGCCGAACAGTGCAAGATACCGATTTCCCGGGCCAAAACCATCCTCAAAACCCTGGTGGACAATCAGGATCTGGCCTATCAGGATCTTTTCGGCAGCACCTGTGTCATTGCAAATTTTCAGAAACCGGTCCGGATAACCGACCATTTTTTTCTGATTCCACCGGATATACCCAGCATAGCCGGCCCTGGTGAGCTGGACATCCGGCTGACCCAGGGCATCTCCTTTGGATCCGGCCACCACCCCACCACCCGGCTGAGCCTGGCTGCCATAGATCATGTGTTTTTCACCGCAGGTCTTGTGCCGGCAAAGAACCGGGGCCCGGGCGCGGATATCGGCACAGGATCCGGTGTTCTGGCCATTGCCCTGTGCCTGGCGGGCCTGGACCTATGCCATGCCTGTGACATCGACCCCAATGCGGTATACGAAGCCCGAAACAATATCGCAGCCAACCGTCTTTGCTGCAGAATACCGGTGCACGGACATCCATTGTCTGACACCGGCCCTGCTTTTTCCATCATCTGTGCCAATCTGCGCACCCCTACTCTGGCTGAACTGGCACCTGTCATGGGCCGCCGGCTGATGCCCGGGGGCCTACTCATTTTGTCCGGCATAAGGGAATGGGAAACCACAGACCTGGCAGCAGATTTTTCTGAATACGGCTTTGTCCGGATCTGGGAAAAAACACTGAAAAAATGGACAGCCCTGATCCTTACCCGCACACCAGCAGACTGAAAACAGCCGTCATAAAAACATTGTATGCGGCAGGATGATCCGTTATACTTGTTATTTTAGGGAACCGGAAACCCCAAGGGGCAAATGAAAAAATTCATCCGATATCTGATACCAGGCCTGGTACTTTTAATGCTTGCCATACAGGTGAGCAGCGACGTATTTGTCTGGACAGATGAAGATGGATTCAAACATTTTTCCAATATTGCCCCATCTTTGGAAGCTGACGATGCACGGATACTGGGAAAAGAAATTCAAAACCAGATCTCAGATGGCCGGTCCTTCAGGGTACTCAAAGTATATGATGGTGATTCCCTGCTGGTGAAAGGTCTGGATTTGACCCTCAAGATACGCATGGTGGGCATTGATGCCCCGGAAACCGGCGGCAGGAGCAAAACCGGTCAGCCCTACAGCAAAAAAGCCCATCTGTATTTAAACCGCCTTGTAAAGAACCGGTCTGTCACCCTGAAAAGCTACGGCCTGGGCGGGTATAACCGGATTCTGGCAGAAGTGTTCACCACAGGAGGCACCAATGTCAACCTGGAAATGGTGAAAATGGGGCTTGCGGAAGTCTACCAGGGCAGTACGCCGAAACATTTTGATACCGCCCCTTATGTGGCAGCCCAGACCCGGGCCCGAAACAACCGCATCGGCATGTGGACACAGGGCAGCCGTTATAAAAGCCCCAGGCAGTGGCGAAAGGAAAATCCCAGAAAGTAAAGACCAGGGAAGTTTGCTAAAATATATCAGCACAAACTCCCTGAAATCCATATATTTTCGCCAGTGCTTGTCTTTGGAACACAACTTTTTGCGGCACCTGTCCGGTGGGCACCATTTAGATCCGAAAATCGGGTTCGCACATGTCCTGATGGTCAGAAGGGAATATCGTCATCCGGGATAGGGCCCTGGCCACCGCCCGGACTGGTCTGGCTCTGGAAATTCTGGCTGCCGGGGGCCGGGCCGCCATGCTGCTGGTATCCGCCGCCAGGCTGATTATACCCGCCACCGCCCTGCTGAGAACCGGTGTTTTGTTGATATCCGCCACCGCCCTGGTTGTCGCCTCTGCCGCCACCCAGAAATTGAAAATTGGTTACTATAATGTCAGTGGTGTAGTGGGTCTGGCCTTCCTTTTCATAATTGCTGGTCTGGAGCCGGCCTTCAATATAGACCTGCCTCCCCTTGGACAGATATTTTTCCAGAATTTCAGCGGGTTTCCCAAAGGCCACAATCCGGTGCCACTCCGTTTTTTCCTGTTTTTCCCCGGTGTTTTTATCTGTCCATTGCTCGCTTGTGGCAATGGGAAAATTAACCACCGCAACCCCCTGCTGGGAATACCGTATTTCCGGGTCCCTTCCCAGATTACCGATAAGTATTACCTTGTTTACACCTGCCATGCTTCACTCCTTTTCATCGTGGTTTGTGCTGCTGTTTTTCAAAGCAATATGCACACAAGACCAGCCAAATGTCAATTATTTGTTCCCGGCCAAAATCCTTGTCCAGACCCGAAGATGCAATACTGCAATCTTGATCGAAAACAATGCAATACTGCTACTGTTTTTTTCCCATATCCAGATACCCAAAACCGTGAACGCCCTTATTTACGCCTGAAAGTTACAGCCATGCATTATTCCCATGCCTCTGGTACAAACCTTGCTGTATTTATATGTAATTGACAAATACAACCATGTGAAAGGGCATTACATATGAAACAAAAAACCCATCCCAAAGGACAGATCTCAGACAAAATGCCGGGCCCTGATCCGGATGAATCCGCCAGACAGTCTTTGAAAAAAATAAAACACAAATTTCTGGTTATGAGCGGCAAAGGCGGGGTTGGAAAAACCAGTGTATCTGTAAACCTTGCCATTTCCCTTGCCCGGAAAGGCCACAGGGTCGGGTTGCTGGATGTTGACATCCATGGACCGGATATCCCCCGCATGCTGGGGTTGCCCGGGATGCTCAAAATTGACGGTGAGCAAAAAATGATCCCTATCCCCTACTCTGAAAATCTCAAAGTCATATCCATGGAATCTTTGATGCAGAACAGGGATGAAGCCATTATCTGGCGGGGGCCTGTCAAGCATTCAGCCATCCGGCAGTTCATCGGAGATGTTGACTGGGGAGATCTGGATTTTCTGATCATTGATTCCCCGCCTGGTACCGGAGATGAACCCCTTACCATTGCCCAGCTGATACCGGATGCCAAAGCCGTTATTGTGACAACTCCCCAGGAGGTGGCCCTGGCTGATATCCGCAAATCCATCAGTTTTTGTAAAAACGTCAACATGCATATTTACGGCATCATTGAAAACATGAGCGGATTCACCTGTCCCCATTGCAACAAGATGGTTGACATTTTCGGGGCCGGCGGCGGCAAAAAAACCGCTTTGGCTTATGAGATCCCTTTTCTGGGAAAAATTCCGTTTGATCCTGAAATGGTGGCGTGTGCAGACCAGGGGGTCGCGTTTCAGCAAAAGTTTGAAAACTCCCCCATCACAGAAGCGTTTCACCAGATTACACAAAAAATGACATCTGTTA
>JAWOEP010000207.1:0-3671 GCA_046482705.1 Desulfotignum sp. | reverse complement strand
GGCATCCACGATCAGGCCTTCATGGTAGGAGGCGGGAATAACCGGGATCTGCACCTCTTCAAAATCGCGTTTCAATGCCAGGTTGCCGCCGGTGGCATAGCTTAGGAAAATCAGGATGCCGTCATCCAGAAATTCTTCGAAAAAACGTTTGGTGGTGTCATTTTTGTACTGGTCATCCCGGATGGGGCAGTCGATTTTGTCGCCGTCTCCCAGGTAGTCGGTCTCATTGACAAATTTAAACCAGTCTTCCGCCCCTTTGGCATAGGGGTTCCCTGCATCGGATGTGGGACCTGTGATGGCCAGGGACATCCCCAGTTTGTATGTTGTGCCGGCAACGGCCGGCAGGGTGAATGCAAACACGAACACAATAACCAGTAATGCGTTGAAAATTAATGCGGTTTTGCCTTTCATGATACGTGCCTCCTAAGGTTTGGGTTATGACCTGTGATATGGTTAAAGCTGCCCCGGTCCCGCCACGGGTCAGTAGCGGAAGGGCCACAGCTTGGTGTAGGATCTGGCAATACGCCACCAGTTGGCAATACCCCGGGGTTCATACATCAGGAACAACACAATGACCAGACCAAAGCTCAGGGGTTTCAAGGCCGTGGCCACGTTGGGGGCATAGGTCAGGTAGTGCCCGGCCAGTTCCGAGAACTGTTCCACCTGCAGATCCAGGTATTTGATGGCCACCGGTCCCCAGAAGATGCCGTTCAGGGTCCCCAGGCCCCCCACAATGGCCATGGCCAGATAGGCCACCGAGTGATGCAGGGTAAAAGAATCAAATCCCACCCCCCGATAGAGATAGGCATGCAGAGCCCCGGCCACGCCGGCAAAGAATCCGGCCAGGGCAAAGGCATACACCTTGGTGAGCCCCGGGTTCATGCCCATGGCATCGGCGGCCCGGTCATTGTCCCGCACCGCCACCAGGCACCGGCCGTATTTGGTTTTCAGCAGATTTTTGACCCCGAATCCCAGGAGCACCACAATGGTCAGGATGATATAGTACCAGAACAGGTAATGGTCGCTTCTGCCCACCATGCCGGTGAACCAGTGGGCCCGTCCCACATAGATGGTCTGGCCCTGGTTGAAAAAGCTCATGAACTGAATGAACCATTCAAAGATCATCTGGAACGACAGGGTGGCAATGGCCAGGTATAGATGCTTGAGCCGCAGGGCCGGCAGCCCCACGAACGCCCCGAACGCCGCCCCCATGAGACCGGCAAGCACAATGAGCACCGGCCAGAAATGGGTGACGATCACATGGTTTTCCCCGATGACCTGACACACCGAAGCCACGGTATAGGCCCCGATGCCCACGAACGCGGCATGGCCGATGGAGATCAGGCCGGCAAATCCCAGCAAAAGGTTCAGGCCCATGACTGCCACAATGGCAATCAGGATATTGTCCAGCACCAGCATGTATTTGTTGCTGATTTCAAATACCAGGGGCCACCCGAACAAAAGGACCAGAAAACAGGTGAATATGGTCCGGTCCAGGTGGGTGAAAAAGGTTCGCTGCTCTTCTTTGTAGGAAGTGAAAAAGTTTCCCGTCGCTAACCACCGATTCTGTGACATAGTCTATACCCGCTCGATTTCATGGATACCGAACAATCCATGTGGTTTGAAAAGAAGGATGATCAACAAAATGATATAGGGCATCACATCTCCGGTGCCGTTGAGCCCGAAATTGCCGTCCAGGTATCCTGAGGCAAACTGCTGGATCAGTCCCATGATGATGCCGGCCACCACGGCCCCTAAAATGGAATCCAGGCCCCCCAGGATCACCACGGGAAACACCACGATGCCGAAGGCATGCAGGGTCTCGAAATTCAGGCCCGTGATGTTGCCGATGATGCACCCGGCAGCGGCTGCGGACAGCCCGGCCGTGGCCCAGGCCAGTGCGAACACCCGGGGAACCGAAATGCCCACGGACATGGCACCGAACTGGTCGTCGGACACGGCCCGCATGGAGATCCCCACGGTGGATTTTTTAAAAAACCAGGAAAAGCACCCGATGAGCACAAAGGTGATGATCACCCCCACCAGCTGGGTCCAGGAGATGGACACCCCGCCCACCACAATGGATTCGGTGGGGAGAAAATCGGGAAATGAAAAGTTCTCCGAGCCGAAGGGGGTCAGGTAGATCAGGCCGTCAAAAATGGATGCCAGCCCGATGGTGACCATGATGACCGAGATGATGGGCTCCCCGATGAGCCGTCTTAAAAAGATTCTTTCCACACTCATGGCCAGAAAAAAGGTGATGAGCATGGAGGCCAGAAATGAGAAAAAGATGGGCACCCCCAGCCGGACGGTGAGGAAAAAGGTGATAAACGCGCCGGCAGCGATAATCTGGCCGTGGGCGAAATTGGCCACCCGGCTGGATTTGTACACCAGTACCAGTCCCAGGGCGGCCAGGGCATAGATGGAGCCCACCACGATGCCACTGACTACAATTTGAAAAAAATAACTCATCAGACTCCTTTCACCGTGTAAAATGCGATCCGGGTTTTAACCAGGGTCGACTGCCCGTCCTGGTACTGGAAGGCAGCTTCGACCTCTTTTGTGTCCACTTTTTCATCATACAACGCCTCGTACAGGTTCTGATACCGCTCCTTTACAAATTTGCGGCGGATTTTTCCGGTTTTGGTCAACTCACCGTCATCCACATCCAGCAGTTTATAGAGCAGGGCAAAGCGCTTGATTTTGAAATGTTCTTTTTCCGCTCTGGAATTGACATCTTCGACCTGGTCCATGATCAGGTCTGCCACCTCTTTTTTCTTGGACAGGTCCATGTAGGTGGTGTAGGACAACCCTCTGTCCTCGGCCCACTTTCCCACCACAATGGGATCGATGTTGATCAGGGCCGCCACAAAATCCTTTTTGTCGCCGAAAATCACGGCTTCCTTTATATAGGGGCTGAATTTGAGGGCGTTTTCCAGAAACATGGGAGAAAACATTTCTCCTTTGTTGTTGTGCATCACATCAGACACCCGGTCAATGACCACCAGGTGTCCGTGTTCATCTATGAATCCGGCATCTCCGGAGTGCAGCCATCCGCCTTCCAGCAGCTCTTCGGTTTTTTCCGGCAGTTCAAAATACCCGGGCGATACCGAGGGGGATCTGGACAGGATTTCTCCGTCATCGGCAATTTTGAACTCTGTGCCGGGCAGGGGCTTGCCAACGGTTTCCGGCCGGATATCTCCGTCCCTGTGCATGTATGCAATACCGGTGATTTCCGTCTGGCCGTAAATCTGCTTGAGATTGACCCCGATGGCCTGGTAAAAGGTGAACAGTTCCGGTCCCAGGGCAGCCCCCCCGGTATAGGCCCGCCGCAGGCGCAAAAGGCCGATCTGGTTCACCAGGGGCCGGAAAATGATCTGTTTGCCCAGCCAGGCCTTGAACCGGAGCAGCGCCGGCATGGGTTTGCCGGTCATGCGGAAACCTGCCGCTGCAATGCCGATCTTTATAAAATAATTGTACATCAGTTTGTTGAACCAGTAGGACTGGTCGATTTTCAGCCAGATTTCCGACCGGATACCCTCATAGATCCTGGGGGCCCCGAACATGAAATGGGGACCGATCTCCTTTAAATCCGACATGGCGGTTTCAACGGATTCCGGAAAATTGATGGTGATGCCCGTGGCCATGGCCACACCGAATGAGTTCATCTG
>JAWOEP010000085.1:0-18126 GCA_046482705.1 Desulfotignum sp. | reverse complement strand
GACCCGGTCCATGCCGACCGGATTATCCAAACCGGCCAGGCAGATATGGTGGCCCTGGGCAGGTCCTTTCTGGCAGATCCTTATTATCCGGAAAAAGCGAGAACCGGCAGGATTGATGAGATCCGGCCCTGTGTGGGATGCTGCCTGGGCTGTATCCACGCGGTGCTGGCCAAGGAACCCGGGGGGTGTGTGGTGAACCCGGATGTGGGCAGGGAATATCAGGTTGCAGCCGGAACCAGATCCGGGAAAAAAGCCAAGATTCTGGTGGCAGGGGCTGGACCGGCAGGACTGGCAGCTGCCAGGCAGTTTGCCCTGGCCGGCCATGAGGTGCTGGTGTGTGAGCAGGATCCAGGATCCGGGGGCCTGCTGGGGCTGGCTGCCAAAGCCCCGGGCCGGGGGGAACTGGGAGATATCCTGGCTTTTTTCGCCCGGGAACTGGCCCGCCTCAATGTGCCGGTGCACTATGATACCCCCTTGTCCAGGCAGATTTTAGAAAAACACACCCCGGACCATGTGGTGCTTGCCACAGGATCTTTGCCGGAAATGCCCGTGATAAAGGGGCTTTTTACCACCAGTATGTCCCTGGTCACCAGTGTGGACCTGCTCAAGGGAAAAGAGACGGCCGGCAGCCGGGTGATTTTACTGGGCGGGGGCATGGCCGGACTGGTGGTGGCGGATTTTCTGGCTGACCGGAAAAAAACCGTGGTGGTGCTGAACCGCAGAAAAAGCTTTGCCGAGGAGATGTCCTCCAATGACCGGTATTATCTCAGAGAGCGCCTGAAAAAAGGCGGGGTCACCCTCTATAAAAAAGTGGCTGTCCAGGCATTTACCCCGGACGGGGTGCAGTTTACATCCAATGGCGAAAAGCAGGTGCTCCAGGGCTTTGACACGGTGGTGATCTCTGAAAAACACCAGGCAGTGCGGGATGCGAAAATTCTGGAAAAAGAGTCATCCGCCCGGTTTCACCTGATCGGGGATGCAAAATCCCCCAGGCACCTGATGTACTGCATCAGTGAGGCTGAGGAACTGGCCCTTTCCCTGTGACGTGCCTTACGTGGTCATGGAGAGCTGCACCGGCAGACTGGACACCACATTGAATTTGTATTTATCGCTGCGGTAGGTGCAGTAGCATACCTCGATGGGCCGGTTGATGTCATCATACAAAACCCATTCCAGAAAAATACAGGGCTGGGGTGAATCAAACCCGAAAGTCTGGGTTTCAAACGGGTTGGACGATACAGCAGAAAAGGTCTGGTCTGCATGGTGCAGCCGCAGGTTGAATTCTTCCCGGTAAATCGGGTACATCCCCTTGCTCAGATCCATGTCCAGCACGCGCTTGAATGGTTCATAGGGCAGATAGGTTCCCTGGATCAAAGCAGGTTCTTCATCAGCAAAAAATGTCCGCAGGATGTAAATGACCCGCAGATCATTTGTCAATTGCAGGGGCGCAGCAATTTTGGCATCTGCCTGCATGGTTTCCACCTTATCCACCCTGAATGCCGGCTGGCTGCCGCTGCGGCGGATATCACTGAAAAACCCGCTGATGGTGTTCAGGCTGAAAATAAAATTCTTGTTGTTTTCAGCGGCAACAAAAGAGCCTTTGCCCCTGGTACGGGTGATGATTCCTTCCACCACCAGGCGGTGGAGGGCTTTGCGCACGGTCATGCGGGTGACCCCGAACTGATGGGCCAGAGCAGTTTCCGTAGGGATCTGGTTGCCGGTTTTAAGGGTACCGGCCTGCAGCTGTTCCTGGAACCAGTGATAAATTTGTATATACTTTGGCTGGGTGTTCCCTTTGGGAGTTTTCATTTATTTATGTTCCAAATTCGATACGTAAACGGTTAGACACCAGATTACTTATGCCATGAAGCCCAAAAAAAAACAATAATTTGTTGTGGTTATAAAAAAATTCAAAAAACCTCTTGACAATCCGTAATGGATTCAATTACAGGTTAAATATCAAATGTATATACAAAGTTCGTATATACCACATTATGTTGCCACATTACATTATAAGGAGGGAACATGTCCACGCCAAACATGCAGTTTTCAAAAATCCGGCTTTCCCGCCGCTCTTTTTTAAAGGCCTCTGCCGCATCCGCAGGCTGGCTGATGCTTCCCGGTCTGGGGATGCACCCGTCCCTGGCCCAGGACACCCGGATACTGCGGGTGCGGGATTACGGCGATCCCCAGTCTCTGGATCCCGGCATCTCATCCAATCTTTATGAGGAACATGTGAATGCTGCGGTGCACAACAAGCTGATTGCCTACAAACCCGGGACAAAATGGACGTGGCAGCTGGAAGCGGCCCAGTTCATCGAACAGACGGACCCCACCCACATCAAATTTGTGTTAAAGCCCGGAATCACCTTTACCAACGGATTCGGCGAAATGACAGCCGAAGATGTGAAATTTTCCTACGAGCGCATCATCGACCCGGAACTTAAATCCCCCATCAAAGGGGACTGGGCCACTTTGCAATCAGTGGATGTCACTGATAAATATTCCGGGGTCATCGTGCTCAGCAAGCCCTTCCAGCCGTTATGGATGACAACCCTGCCCTATATGGGGGGCAATATTGTTTCCAAAAAAGCGGTGGAAGCGGCCGGCGGGAAATTTGCAGCCATGCCTTCCTGTTTTTCCGGGCCCTATGTGATCCAGGAGCGGGAACCCAAACAGCGCACCATTCTGGCCCGCAACCCGGAATGGAAAGGGGAGCCGGCCGGTTTTGACGAAATCCATATTTTTCCCATCGATGATGAGAAAACCGCAGAAATGGGGTTTGAGGCAGGTGATCTGGATTACACCCGCATCAGCATGAGTTCCTATAAAAATCTGAAAAACAAGCCCCCTGAAAACAGTGTGGTGGAAAAATACCCCTCCCTGTATTATGTGTGGCTGGGCATGAACATGGAACACCCCAAGCTGTCTGATGAACGCGTGCGCAGGGCAGTGCAGTATGCCGTGGATATCCCCTCCATCCTGGAAGCTGCCTATGACGGGGTGGCAGAACCGGCCACAGGGTATGTGCCGCCGGGACTGGTGGGCCACCGCCCGGATACCCTGGTGCCTTTTAAAGCGGATTTTGCAAAAGCCAAAGCCCTTCTGGCAGAAGCCGGGTATCCCGACGGCATTGATCTGGATCTGGAAGTGGCAAACAAAGCGACCTATATCGCTGCCGGCCAGGTGATCCAGGCGATGGCAGCCCAGGCCGGCATCCGGATGAACCTGAATCTGCACGATTCCGGTTCCTTCTGGTCCCTGGGGGATGAAAGCAAGGGAGACCGCTGGAAAAAACTGCAGCTGGTGCTGCACCGGTTTTCCTCAGCCCCCGACCCCCACTATGCAGCCCAGTGGTTCACCAAAGAACAGGTGGGGGTGTGGAACTGGGAGCGGTTCAAAAATCCGGAATACAACCGGTTGTATGAAAAGGCCCTGGCTGAAGATGATAAAGACAAACGCGACCGGATGTACCGCAGAATGCAGGAATTGATGGAAGCTTCCGGGGCCTACCGTTTCATCACCCATGAAGCCGTGCCTGTGATTTACACGGACAGGATTGTTCCGGCATTGCGGCCGGATGGTATGCCGCTTTTGCGCTATTTTACAACCGCCTGATCAAGGCCGGGAAAAAACCATGCTGTTTTATCTGTTAAAACGTGTCGGTCTGGCAGTGGTGATTGTGGTGGTGGCAGTGGTGCTATTGTACTCCATGATCCATATCGTACCCGGGGATCCGGCCAGTGTGATGCTGGGGCCCCGGGCCACGCCGGAAATGAAGCAGGAACTGTATGAACGCATGGGCCTGGACCGCCCCTTTGTGGTGCAGGTGGCAAGTTTTCTGGGCAAGGTGGCCAGAGGCAATCTGGGCATGGATTTTTTTTCCGAACGGCCCGTGGCCCAGATCGTGTTCAAACAACTGGATGAAACCCTGGTGCTTGTTCTGGCAAGTATCGGCTGGGCTATGCTGCTGGGCATTCCTTTGGGATGCTATTCCGCAGTTTTCAGAAACACGTTTTCAGATAAACTGGTGGGGGTTTTTTCCATCGGGGTGATTGCCGTGCCATCCTTTGTGGTGGCTTTGTATTCTCTGCTGCTTTTTGCCGTCACCCTGAAATGGCTGCCCGCCATCGGCGCAGGAGAACCCGGCCAGTACCTGGACCAGCTGCAGCACCTGATTCTGCCGGCATTTGCCATCGGTCTGGGATGGGTGGGATATATTGCCCGGCTGGTGCGGGCCTCCATGCTCGAGGTGCTCAACGAAAACCATATCCGCCGGGCCCGGGCCTTTGGCCTGCCGGAACATATGATTGTGTTCCAGTATGCTTTGAAACTGGCCATTCTTCCCACGATCACCCTGCTGGGCACCGGCATCGGGCGGCTGATTTCCTCAGCCGTGTTTGCCGAGATCGTGTTTGCACGGCCGGGGATCGGCAAGCTTATTTTTGATTCCGTGGTTTCGCGAAATTATCCTCTGGTCATGGGGGCGGTGCTGGTTTCCACGGTATTGTTTGTGATGAGCACCACCATTTCTGATTCCGTTAACGCCATGCTGGACCCCCGGGTTCGGGAGCGGTTGTAAATGAACTGGACCAAACAATTTTTTTATCGTCTGTATCGGGAGCCCATGGGATTTTTCGGGATGATTCTAGTGGCCCTGGTGATTTTAAGTGCCCTGTTCGCCCCGTTTCTCACCACCCATGATCACAATGCCCTGGATATCGCCAATCGCCTTGCCGGACCGTCTGCAGAGCACTGGATGGGCACGGACCAGCTGGGCAGGGATGTGTTTTCCCGGGTGGTGATGGGGTCCCGCATTGCTGTCTGGGTGGCCCTGGTAACGGTTTCCCTGTCCCTTGGCATCGGCCTTGTGCTGGGCATGATGGCGGGATACGGGCCCAAATGGCTGGATGCCGCACTGCTGCTTTTGTTTGATACATTGCGGTCCTTTCCCACCATCATGTTTGCCCTGGCCCTGGTGACGGTGTTCGGCCCGAGCCTCCAGACAGTCATCATTGTCATCGTTGCCACCACTTTTCCGGTGTACGGCCGGATGGTGCGGACCCAGACCCAGGCATTGTGCAACAACGAATTCATTGTGGCGGAAGAAGCCATGGGTGCCGGCATGATGCGGATTCTGGGCATTCACATTCTGCCCAATATCATCGGCCCGCTGTTCATTGTTGCCAGCATGGATATTCCCGTGGTGGTGACCATTGAGGCGGGATTGAGTTTTCTGGGGGTGGGTGTCAGGCCCCCAACCCCCAGCTGGGGATCCATACTCAATGACGGGTATGCCTATATCCGCAACACCCCGTGGATCATTATTTTCGGAGGGCTCCCCCTGATTGTCACCACCCTTGGATTTACCTTTCTCGGGGAATCTTTGCGGGATATTTTCGACCCCAAACTGCGCAGGGATCTGTAATGGCTGAACCTGTCCTGGACATACGCAATCTGTCTGTCAATTATCTTACCCCCAGAGGAACCGTACAGGCCCTGCGCCGCATCAATCTGCAGGTGCCCGCTGCAAAAGTGGTGGGGCTGGTGGGAGAAAGCGGGTGCGGCAAATCCACATTGATTTCTGCCGTAATCCGCCTGATGGCTGAAAACGCCCGGGTGGCGGCAGGAGAAATCCGCTTTACAGGAAAGGATATGCAGCAGCTTTCCCCCCGAAAGCTGCGGGCCATACGCGGCCGGGATATATCCATGGTGTTCCAGGACCCCATGACCGCCCTCAATCCGGTATTCACCATCGGCCGGCAGATGGCGGATATCCAGTACCGGGATGCGGTCTCAGGAAAAGAAAAATTAAAACGGGCGGCAGATATGCTCTCTCTTGTGGGGATTCCTGATGCGGTTTCCCGGCTGTATAATTATCCCCACCATTTTTCAGGGGGGATGCGCCAGCGGATCACCATTGCCATGGCCCTGCTTGTCCAGCCCAAACTGCTCATTGCCGATGAACCCACCACTGCTCTGGATGCCACCCTGGAAGTACAGATTATCCGGCTGCTCAAGGATCTGCAGGCGGATTTTCAATGTGCTATCCTGTTTATTTCCCACCACTTGAACGTGATTGCGGAACTGTGCGATTTTGTGGGGGTCATGTATGCAGGAGAACTGGTGGAAAAAGGCAGTGTGCGCGACATTTTCCACAGGCCGGGGCATCCCTATACCCGGGCCCTGCTGGAATGCGACCCATCCGTAATTGCAGAACCCACCCGTTTTTTACCCACCATTCCCGGAGAGATTCCCAGTCTTATTGATCTGCCCGAAGGCTGTATTTTTCATGACCGCTGCCCCGGGGCCGCACAGGTGTGCCAAAAATCACCGCCGCCGGAAATCAGCATTGCAGAACACCATACAGCAGCCTGTCATTGTCTGGAGGTATAATGGAGCCTTTACTGGAAGTTGAACACCTGCGGGTGCGGTTCAAAACCAAGAGCGCTGTAAAAGCCCTTATTGAAAAGGACGATGACCCTTATATCGACGGGGTGATGGGGGTCAGTTTTGCCATTGAACCGGGCCAAACCTATGGTCTGGTGGGGGAAAGCGGATCCGGAAAAACCACGGTGGCCCGGGCTGTCATGGGACTTTTACCGGTGCATTCCGGTGCCATCCGTTTTAACGGAAAAAATCTGGTGGGACTTTCCCGGGAACGGATCAAGCCGTTCCGCCGGGATATTGCCCTGATGTTTCAGGACCCGGCCGGATCATTGAGCCCCCGGCTCAAAATCCGGTCTATTCTGGCGGAACCCTTCCGCATTCATGACATGATGCCCGAAAACCTGTCCGTTGAAGTTGCCCGGCTGTTGAAAATGGTCAATCTTTCCCCGTCCATGGGAGACCTTTACCCCCATCAGCTCAGCGGGGGCCAGGCCAGGCGGGTGGGGGTGGCCCGGGCCCTGGCCCTGTCTCCCAAACTGATCATCGCTGATGAACCCACAGCAGGCCTTGATGTGTCTGTGCAGGGGGAAATCCTCAACCTCATGGCCCAGCTGCAGAATGATATGGGATTGAGCTTTCTGATCATTACCCACAACCTGGCTGTGGTGCGCCATGTGAGCGATCATGTGGCCATCATGTACCTGGGGCGGTTTCTGGAACAGGGACCCACCCAGAAGGTTTTTCACCAGATGCGGCATCCCTATACCCAGGCCCTGCTGTCTGCCCACGCAAGCCCTGATCCGGATGCGGTGCACCACCGCATATCCATCTCCGGCGAGATCCCGGGCCTTGTGTCCCGGCCCCTGGGGTGTGAGTTTCACACCCGGTGCCCCCGGGTACGGGAAAAATGCCGCCGGCAGTTTCCCCCCGGGGCAGATGCCGGCAAAGATCACCGGTATTACTGTCACTATCCCTTGTCTGTTCCTGAAAACTGATACTTTTGGTATAAACATTTTTTGCAAGGATTCTTTTATCATGCACTTTGACACACTGCTTGAACAGTCTGAGCCCATCTTTTTTCCTCCCATGGACGGTGTCCGCCGCTTTCGGAACCTGATGATCCCCATGCGTGATACAGTGCAGCTGGCAGCAGATATATATCTGCCGGAAAACGGGGCCCCGGATGCTGCTTTTCCGGTTGTCATGGAGTACATTCCCTATAGAAAAGACCAGGTGGACCTGGCAGCACGGCCGTTTTACGGGTATCTTGCCGGGTGCGGATACCTGGTCATCCGGGTGGATATCCGGGGTACCGGCGCTTCTGCCGGCAAAAACCTGGATGAATATCTGCTCCAGGAGCAGGAAGACGGATATGACTGTGTGGAATGGGTTGCCAAACAACCCTGGTGCGACGGCCACGTGAACATGATGGGAATCTCCTACGGCGGATTTTCCGCCCTCCAGGTGGCCACCCTTCAGCCCCCCCATCTCACCAGTATCATCCCTGTGGATTTTACCGATGACCGGTACCAGGATGACTGCCACTACAAAGGGGGGATGATACGCCTTTATTATGACATTGCCTATTACGGCGGGGCCATGGTGGCTGCCAATGCCATGCCCTCTCTGGTGGACATCAGCGACGGCAGCTGGGCAGAAACATGGCGCCAGCACTTGGAGGAAAATGAACCCTATCTGCTGCAGTGGTACCGCCACCAGACTGCCGGGCCTTACTGGGAGCATGGGTCCGTCAGGTATCTTGCCGACAGAATCCGGTGTCCCATAATGATGATCGGCGGCTGGCGGGACGGCTACATGAATGTGCCGCTGCGCTTGTACCAGGCAGTGTCCGTGCCGTGCAAGGTGTGGATAGGGCCGTGGAACCATGCCATGCCCGACGGGGCCGTGCCCGGCCCCCGGGTGGATTATCTCAAGGAGGTGGTGCGGTGGCTGGATCACTGGTGCAAAGACAGGCCCACAGGCATCATGGAAGAACCACCGGTGGTGGTGTTCATGCAGAAGCCCCAGCCGCCGGTAGTGGACCGTCTGGAAACCAGAGGCAGTTGGCGGGCGGAAACCGGGTGGCCGGTGCCAGGAGCAGATACCTGTGTTTTGTTTCTGGGGGACAGCGGCACGCTCGCAGAGGAAGCCGGCATAGACGGGCATGAGCAGTTGACCTACGTTCCCACGGTGGGTACCAGCGGCGGGCTTTTTTCCGGGGGCATCCAGTTCGGCCTGCCCGGTGATCAGCGCCCGGATGAAGCGTTCAGCACCGTGTACACCACCGCAGTCCTGGACCAGGACCTGGCCGTACTGGGGCGGTCCAGGGCGGTGCTGCACGTATCTTCCAGTGCCGCGGTGATGGGATTTGTGGTGAGCCTTTCCGATGTGGCGCCGGACGGTGCCTCCCATCTGGTGGCCAAAGGAGTCCTCAACGGCACCCGCAGAAATTCTTTCTCAGACCCGGAACCCATGGTGCCGGGAACTGTTTATGAGCTGAAAATTGACATTGATGCCACAGGATGGGTTTTTGAAAAAGGCCACTGCATCCGTTTGTCTGTGGCCAATGCTGACTGGCCCAATCTGTGGCCCACGCCGGAGCCGGGAACCAGCCGGATCTTCCGGGGACAGATGCGGCCCAGCCGCCTGGAGCTGCCGGTGGTGCCCCATACCGGATCAGCTGTGGCCCCCCGGTTTGCACCGTCGTCCATGGTAAGGCAGCCGCATCTGGCATCCCCCTGCCCACCGGTATGGGAGGTGTGCACAGATGTTTTGAGCGGCAGAACCCGGGTGCGGCTGCAGATGGATTCAGTGAACCGTTTGACGGAAACCACGGTGTTTGAAAAAAAAGCCCATGGAGAATTCCAGGTCCATCCCCGGCATCCGGCACTGGCCAGCGGACAGGGGAAGCACCTGCAGCAGCTCAAAAGTGACGGCGGATGCATTACAGCAGAATCCGATGTCTGGGTGCAGGGGGGAAAAACCCATTTTCAGGTGATCATCAACCTCATTGTCCGGGTCAACGAAGGGACCATTTTTTCCAGAAAATGGGTGGAATCCATAGAACGCTGCCTGCTTTGATCTATTCAATTTCAAAGGCCCGTTCCCCGTGCAGGGCATTGTCCAGCCCTTCCTGCTCATCCTGGGCATCCACCCGCAGGCCGCTGGTGAGAAACCGGGTGACATATACCACGGCCAGGGTGGCTGCGGCGGAAAAGGCGATGGTGGCCAGGATGGAGACCAGCTGTATCCAGACCTGGCCGGGATTGCCGTAGAAAAGGCCTGCCGCGCCTTCGGTCACAGCCGGGGAGGCAAACAGCCCGGTGGCCAGCGCCCCCCACATGCCGCACAGGCCGTGGATCCCGAAGGCATCCAGGGAATCATCATACCCCAGCTTCTTTTTGAGAACAACCACGCCAAAATACCCGATGGCCCCTGACAGGATGCCGATGATCAGTGAATAGGGAAGGGTGACAAACCCGGCTGCCGGGGTGATGGCCACCAGGCCGGCAATGGCCCCTGATGCCATACCCAGCAGGGTGGGTTTCCGGCTCAGCTTCCACTCCAGGAACAGCCAGGCCAGTCCGGCACAAGCAGCAGCGGTGTTGGTGACCAGAAAAGCGGAGGCCGCCACCCCGTCTGCGGCCAGTTCACTGCCGGCATTGAACCCGAACCATCCGAACCAGAGGAGGGCCGCTCCCAGGGCGGTGAATGCCACAGAAGACGGAATCATGGGCTCTTTGCCGTATCCGTTGCGTTTGCCCAGAACCAGTGCCAGGACCAGGCCGGAAACACCTGCATTGATATGGACCACATTGCCGCCGGCAAAATCCAGGGCACCCATGCTGTGCATCCAGCCACCGCCCCATACCCAGTTGCACACCGGGGCATACACAAAGGTGATCCAGAGAATGGAAAAAACGATCCAGGCGGAAAACTTCATGCGGTCCACCACCGATCCCAGGATGATTGCCACGGAAATGCAGGCGAATGTCATCTGGAACATCACAAATATCAGGGTGGGGATGGTGCCGGAAACAGATGCGGCATCAATGCCGTTGAGCATAAAATGGCCCAGGCTGCCGATGAGCAGGCTGGTGCTTTCCCCGAATGCCAGGGAATACCCCCAGCCCACCCAGACCAGGCTTGCCAGGCAATAGGCTGCCAGGGTCATGGCAATGGTGTTGAGCAGATTTTTGTACCGGGACATGCCCCCGTAAAACAATGCCAGCCCGGCCGGGGTCATCATCATGACCAGGGCCGTGGACATGGTTACCCAGGCTGTATCTCCGGAATCAATGGTGCCGTCTGCGGCAAAACATGTGGCGGTACCTGTCAATAAAAGACCAATAGTCATGAGCCAGTATTTCAATCTCATGGTGATTTCCTTTCTTTGGCAACGGTTTTTTAAAAATTTCTTTAAAATTGTCCTTCAGTATTGAGCAAATCACATGCCAGGAATGGAAGCCCTTGGTAAATAATATTGTAAACGTTTGAATTTAATACATATACGCGCACTTATTCAAATTTTATGCTTTATCAAAAAATGATAATTTTGAAAATAAAGTTCATTTTTGTAATTTATACTGCTTGTTTTTTATACAATATTGTAATAAATATTATTGCATGTCAATTTTATATTTGCTTCCAACCAGGGGGAAAGACTTTATGTAACCATGCTGTTGCAAGTGATTTTCCCTCCAGAAATAGGGGTATGACCAGAAAAACAATGGTTGTTACATTTTTGTTTTTTTGACACCGGCCGGGCGGTTTCCACCGTCAGGGTCACAGCCCCCCATTCAGACACCACTTTGCCGGTAAGAAAACAGGGCCGGCCATGCCCCGGAATGTGGCAGTACCGGGCATAGGCCCGGGGAAAGAATACGGTTTCCAGAAGACCGGTTTCATCTTCCAGGGTAAGAAATGTCATGGGCTCCCCATGGCGGGTTTTCACTTTTTTGCCGGTGACGGGCCATCCTGCAACAATGATACGTTTGCCCACATATTGGTGCACCTGGTCTGCCTTGACGGTACCGGCCCGGTCAATGACGTCCCGGTATAATGTAATGGGGTGGCAGGCGCACAGAAATCCCAGGGCATGAAATTCTTTTCTCAGACGAAGCAGACGGTTTTCCTGCGGCAGATCAGGCATGGGCACCTGCCGGGGACCGGGATTGAACAATGCAGGCTCTTCTGATACCCGGGTTTTTTGTTTATACCAGTCAGTTGCGGCCCATCGAAGCCGGATCCTGTCGGGAAAGGTTTTGGCATCAAAACAATCCAGGCTGCCGCTGTCTATCAGGGACTGGATTTCATTTTCCCGGGGCTTCACCCGGTGCAAAAAATCGGTGAGACCTGAAAAAGGGCGTATGCTGCGCTGGTGCATGATTTTTTTCATGGTGGTTTCAGACAGGTGCCGCACCGCCATCAACCCTGCCCGGAGCGTTTTATTCCGGCCCTGCCACTGTATTTCGCCGGCACAGACATCCGGGGGGAGAATGGCCAGCCCCAGGCGACGGGCCTCGGACACATAGGCAAAAGTGGTGTAGAATCCTCCCTGGTTGCTGATGACGGCTGCCATGAACTGCGCAGGATAATGGGTCTTGAGATAGGCTGCCTGAAAAGATACCCGGGCATAGGAGGCGGAATGGGGTTTGCAGAAGGAATACCCGGAAAAGGAAAGGATCATCTGCCAGATTTCCTGCACAGTTTTTTCCGGCACGCCCTGACCGGCTGCTCCGGCGGCAAACTGCCGGTAATAGTCCTGCAGTTTTCGGGTATTGTCTTTTTTGGACAGAATTTTTCTTAAGCTGTCGGCCTGGGTATGGCTGAACCCGGCCAGTTTCACCGCCACCCGGGACACATCTTCCTGGAAAACCATAAGCCCCAAAGTCTCATGGAGCACATTTGCCAGCAGGGGATGCAGGGGCTCCCACTTGCCGGTGCGCAGGCGCTGGATATAATCATTGATGAACCTGTTGGCAGCCGGCCTGATCATGGAAGAATGAATGACCACATGGCGGAAATCCCCTTTTTTTGATTTTTGCTGAAGCAGGCGCATGGCCGGACTTTCAATGTAAAAACAGCCCATGGTGTCCCCCCGGGCAACCGTCCGGCAGGTTGCAGGATCGTCTTCCGGGTCCCGGGTTGTAAAATCAGGAAAAGATCTGCCACCGGTTTCAATGGCAGTGATGGTATCTCTGATCACCCCCAGGCTCCGGTTGCCCAGCAGATCGATTTTCACCAGGCCGGCATCCCGGGCCCCGTCCTTGTCCCACTGGATCACCGGAATACCTTTGGGTGCCGTTTCCACTGGCACGTAGGTGTGGATGGGCAAAGGTGTGATGACCACCCCGCCCGGGTGGACAGACAGGTACCGGGGGGTGCCGATAATTGCCTGGGCACAGGCCATGATTTCAGGCCAGGGTGCAGGGAAATCCATGTGCCGGCATTCTGCCTGCTGCCGGATGTGGGCCAGCAGGTCCGGGGATGCATCGGTCAGGCGCCAGAACCAGGGCAGGCGTTTGCATACCCGGGAAATTTCCCCTTCAGGCAGGCCGAACACCTTTGCGGTTTCCCGTACCGCCATTTTCGGCTGAAACAGGATATGGCTGGATACCATGGCTGCATGCCCGGCATATTCCGCCAGAACCTGATGCAGGATGCTGTCGCGTTCATCCCAGGCAAAATCAATATCAATATCCGGGGGATCCTGGCGCCCGGGATTGAGGAACCGTTCAAAATACAGGTCGAATTTTATGGGGCAGACATTGGTGATGCCCAGGCAGTAGGCCACGATGGATGCTGCCCCGGAACCCCGGCCGCAGATGCGCGATGCCCGGCTGACAATTTTCTGCACCACCAGAAAATAGGCACAGAACCCTTTCTGGGCGATAATGGCCAGTTCATGATTGATGCGGCTGACCACTTTTTCCGGCAACGGGGTGCCATACTGCCTGGCAGCCCCCTGAAGGGTTTTCCGGCGCAGCTGTATGGCGGCATCCGTGTCTGTGCCGGCAAAAGGGGGCATGACCATCCCGAAGTCCGGTTTGTGAAAGGTGACTTTTTCTGCCAGAACACGGGTGACGGCAACTGCTTCCGGAAAGGTATGAAACCGTCTGGCATACAGGTCAGGTCCGCCGAAAAAGGCATTGGCAGGTGCTGCCTGGCCCGGGCGCAGCCGGCTGGTGCTGGTGTTGTTTCCGATGGCCCGGAGCAGGCTATGAATGCGGATGTCCGAAGGGTTCAGAAAAAAACTGCCGGGCGAGGCAGCAACGGGAATGGCGCGGTGCCGTGCAATGCTGCATAATCGGCGGGTCCGGGATATGGCGGTTCTGGGCATATGGCCTGCCACATCAAGTCCGGCATCATGCCAGAAAGCCAGCATATCCGCTGATTTGGTCAATACCAGCAGCCCCTGCCCAAAGCCGGGCAGGTCCTGTTTCAGGCTGAATTTTTCATCCTGGTGCCGCCGGGTCAGCAATTGGGTCAGACCGGCATATCCTTTTGCTGTCTTCACCAGGCAGACAGCCCTGTCAGGTCCTGCCCTGTCTGTAATTTCCGCGCCGATGACCGGGGTGATGCCGGCATTTTCACAGGCCCTGATAAAGGGCCACATGCCGTACAGGTTGTCTGTGTCAGTGAGGGCCAGACAGGCATATCCAAAATCCCCGGCCTTTTTCACCAACTGTTTTACAGAAGCGGTTCCCCACATGAGAGAATAATGGGACCGGGTGCATAAAGGAATCATGGCTGACTGCCGGCAGAATAACGGCAGGCCGGATCCAGGGTGGAGGCAGGCCGGACCATCCCGCTGCCAAACCGTTTGTGTATCCTGTCCATTGCCGCAAGCACGGTGAGCTGTTTCTGCTCCCTGGCTGATTCTTCGAACAAAAACAGCTGGGTCGTGGCAGGCACCGGTTTTTTGCAGACCAGGGCCAGATGCCGGATGCGCACCCGCCGGGTCTGGGCCCGGGCCAGCAGCTGGGCCGCAGTTTTACACAGCACCATGTCATTGGCCGTGGGTGTGGGCATTTTCCGGTATGCCCGGCCCTGTATCCCGTCGGAATAGGACAGGTCAATGCCCAGGGTTCCGGCTGCCACCCCCCTGTGCCGCAGCCGGGCCCCGATTTTTCCGGCCAGGGCGCACACAATGTTTTGCAGCACCCCGGCATCATTTGTGTCAGTGCTGCATTCATGGTCGGCACAGACGGCATCTGTCCGGTGAAAAACAACCGGGTCAGCATCTTTGCCCCGGACCAGGTCATGGATGGCGCCTGCCTGGTGTGAAAACAAAACATGCAGCTGGTCCGGGGTCAATTCCCGCAACTGGGAGGTGGTTGTCAGGTTGAAGGCGGACAGTTTTTGTATCTCATCAGGTTCCAGGCCCGGCAGCAGATGCAGGGGGACCGGGGCCAGAAAATCCGCCTCATCACCGGGATTTACAATGTATTCTCCTTTGGGCTTTACCAGGCGGGTTGCCACCTTGGCCACCAGTTTGCTGGTGGCCACCGACCAGATGGGATCCAGACCGATATGTTTTTGTATGCGTTTTTTCAACCTGTGTGCCACATCTGAAGGCGGGCCGTACAACCGTCGGGTACCGGTGATGTCCAGAAAAAAATGGCCGTCCCGCACACCGGATTCAATTGCCGGAGTCAGGGCCAGACCCTGGTGCAGAATATGGGTCATCACCTGTTCATACCGGTTGAACCTGGGAGGCAGGATGGTGATATCCCGGCACTGCTGTCTGGCCCGGGACAAAGGCATGCCCTTGCAGATGCCCTGTTGGAATGCGGTGTCATTCATGTCATAGACAACTGCCCTGGGAGCCCCAACAGGTGCAATGACCACAGGAAAATCTTTTATACCCGGCTGGGCAAGGGTTTCCACCGACGCAGCAAAATCAGCCACATTGAGATGGATGATGGCCCGGTTCATGAATCAGCAGTGTAATGGTCCATGGCCTGGGGCGGCCGGATAATGCCGATGACCTTGCCCTGAATGAGAATATCGTCGAATGCATACATCCGGGAAGTGAAATCCGGGTTTTCCGGCCGCAGTTCAATGCCGTCCGGATGAAGAAAAAACCGCTTTACAGTGGCTTCTTCCTGACGGATCAGTGCCACCACGATTTCCCGGTTCCGGGCATATTGCCGGGGCCGGCAGATGGCAATGTCCTGGTCCAGAATCCCTGCGTTTTTCATGGAAAATCCGGCAACTTTCAGGGCAAACAGGTCCTGGCCCGGGTACACTGCAGCATCCACCAGAATGGCGCCTTCCCATTCCTGCTGGGCATACAGGGGCAGACCGGCAGTGATACGGCCGATGATAGGAACCTGTTTGTGCTCACGGGCCTGGTCTTCGGCCGGATCCAGAATGTGCAGGGTCCGGCTGTACCGTCCCTGTCTGCGGATATAGTTTTTTTCCTCCAGCACCCCAAGGGTCTGGGCCACGGCTGCATGGCTGATGCACAGATCAGCGGCTGCACTGCGCAGACTGGGGGCGATGCCGTTTTTTTGTACAGCTCTTTTTATATATTCGTAGACTTTCTGCTGTTTTTTTGTCAGTACCGGTTTCATGGGATATCCCTGTTTCCTGTTTTGGTTTAAACCAAACTGCCAGATTTTGGGAAAAAAGTCAATGTCAATGTAAAGCTTTTGTAAATAAAAAGCCTAAACAAATCAGCAGATCAAAGCTCCATATGGTCAAACCATTACATGTCCGTGGGGCATGTCTGGGAAAATAGCTGTAATCAGCAAAACCAGTATGCAGTAAACCGGACAGAACAGCCGGTCCGGAACAATTTTTGGAGCGGCTGTTTGCTATAGAGGGCAGATTACCAAATTACAGGGGGGTTTTGCAGGCAAACCTTGCCACCAGGGGATTGTGGTCTGAAAAAAGACGGTTTTCCAGGGCATCCATTTCCAGCAGTGTCAATTGTCTGTAATAAATGCGGTCCAGTTCAAACCCAAAGAACTGTTTGACCAGACCGGTTCTTCTGGGCCGTGCCTGGCGCAGGGAAAGGGACCGGGCCAGGTTGTTGACAATTTTTTGTCTGGACCGGTTCCAGCAGTTGAAGTCACCGGCCAGAATCAAGGGTCCCTGATGATGCTGCAGGGTTTTGAGCAGACGGGAAAACTCCCAGAGATACCAGGCCCGGGAGGTAAAATTCACGGCATGGATGTTGACCACCAGCAAAAGCTCACCGCTGCTGAGCCAGTACCGGGTCATGAGGGCATTTTTCCGGGTAGCGACCATGGATTCCCTGGCCAGGGACATGACATCGGTTTTGGTGTGAATATCAGCCATGGCTGCGGTCAGCACCCCGTAATGAAATTGGCGGATTCTGATGTTGGCCGCTGCTGCATAGGATAATCCTGCAACAGAAAACAGGTTGTCGGGAAATACCGCTTCCTGGAACAAAAGAATGTCCATGTCAAACAGGCGTATCCAGTTTCTGACCATGGTGTCGAATTCCGGTTTCAGGTTCTCCTTGTGCACATTCCAGCACAAAATACCAAAATCACTGGGAATGATCTTGTTTTCCAGAATTAATGGGGACCGCAATAATGGAATATCTGGTTTAAACATGGCTTTTATCGACAATAGCTGGTTACAGCAGCGGGGCAAATACGCTCATGAAATTTTCGCTGAGCCTCCGCCACCTGCCTGCCGGGGGCATACGGCATGTGCAGTTGTGTAAAAGCTGTGCCATCCATTCTTCACACTGGTCGATGATGGCCCTGGAATAGGCAAAGCTCACCACCTCGTAGTTGAGGAACAGGCTGCGCTGGTCAAAGTTGGCAGAGCCCATTATCACACCCCTGCGGTCATACAGGATGGCTTTGGCATGTATCATACCGGGCCCGTAAAGACAGACCTTTACCCCTTTGCTGTCAAGATCCCGCATAAACCCGGACCGGCTCAGGTCGGCAATAAGATGGTTGGAGGTGGCAGGGGTAATGAGCCTGACATCCACTCCCCTGTGGCAGGCAATGATCAGGGCCTGCATCAGGCTTTTGTCCGGTACAAAATAGGGGGTGACGATCCAGATGCGTTCCTGGGCGGAAAATACGGCAGACAGCAGTGCTTCGTACAGGGCATCGCTCTGGATATCCGGCCCTGAGGGCACCACCTGGATATTGGTATCACCGGCAGCTGGCGGCATAAAATCAGGGAGTGACAGTTTTTCGGAGGCGGTATGGTTCCAGTCCGCAGTAAAAATTTCCCGGTAATGGAATACCGCAGGCCCCTGGATGAAAAACAACAGATCCTGCCACCGTTTTTGACAGGGGGACGGACCAATGTATTCCCTGGTAATATTCATGCCGCCCGAAAGAACTGTCTGGTCGTCAAAGATGAAAATTTTGCGGTGGTTCCGCAGATTGATATAGTTCTGAAAAGGCCTGGTCAGAAGGGGCATGTAAAACGCCACCCGGCCCCCGGCTTTTTTCAGTTTGCGCAGGGGCAGCTGATACAGATACAGCGGCAAAGATCCAATGCAGTCGATGAGCAGCTTCACCTGAATGCCGCTGGCCGCTTTTCTGGTCAGTGCAGCCAGGATGTTTCTGCCCACATTATCCGGGCGCAGTACATAAGTGGATATGAAAATGGACTGCCGGGCTGAAGAGATCTGTTCCATCAGTATATTATAGGCTTTGACCCCGTCGGTATAGAAAAAAAACCGGTTGCCCCGGGTGGCACCGGCAATTCCGTTGTTCCGCAGTACCATGT
>JAWOEP010000483.1:0-2713 GCA_046482705.1 Desulfotignum sp. | reverse complement strand
GGATAAATTGTCCAGCCGCTGCCGGAGAAGATCCATGGTTCCGAACAATCTGTCGATATCGCTGAATCTTGTAAACATGACACAACCTCCTTAATAATATGTGATTGTTTGCTGTTTGTGAAAGCCGGCATGTGCCTGCACGGTATGCAAAACTGTTATTAAGGCCTGTCTGTTTGTGCGTTGTGCGTAAGATCTGCCGCTGCTTTCACTTTCCGGGCTCTTTGAGCAGAATTTAGTTATCAAAGAGTCCATGTCAATACCTGTGTATTATTTTTTCAAAAAATTATAATTCGTAATATTTCTATTTCTGTTCCAGCCGTCACTGCGGCTGAATTTCAATCTGGCGGGCCGCAGTAGCAGGCGGTGCTTTTCTTGGAATCTTCACCTGGAGAATGCCGTTTTTGAAGCCGGCACTCACATCTTCCTGGTCCGCATTCTCAGGTATATTTCTGCCTTTTTGTCCAAATTTACCCTGGATGCCCCCAAAATAAAACAGGCCGGCTGCATGTCAAGAAAGATTTTCATTACTATTAATTTTTTTATTGACAAGGTAATGATGTTATTTTACCTTGACTGCACACATGGAATAGATCACTTCAGAAACCAGGGTTTCGTATATGAAACCCGGGACCTGCCGGTCAGCAGATGACCATTCATTTTACGGTAAAAGTTAATCAGAGGTGATCGAAAATATACCCCACAGACCGCCGGCTTTTGAAAAACTGGGGGTCTTTGGGATTTTCTTCAAAATATTTTCTGAATCGTACCATGAAATTGTCCACGGTGCGGGTGGAGGTGTCACTGGAATATCCCCATCCGGCGTTGAGCAGCATCTCCCGGGAAAGGGGCCTGCCCTTGTTGGCTATGAAAATTTTCAACAGGGTGATCTCCTGTTCCGTCAAAATGATCTCTCCGGCTGCGCACCAGGCTTTAAAGGTAATAAAATCCACCTGATTGTCCCCGAAACAGTACTGATCCCCCTGGAACATGGTGTGATCCGCGTTTGCATCTGATCCAGTGGGTTCATACCAGGTGCTTTTTCGGATGAGCCGCTCCACACGCAGTAAAAACTCCTCCAGATCAAAGGGTTTGGCCAGATAATCATCCACCCCGTAACGCAACCCTTTGACTTTGTCTCTGGTATCACCTCTGGCGGACAAAATCAGCACCGGTATTTTTTCATCTTCCTGGCGGATGGTTTTTAAAATGGAAAAACCGTCAATCATGGGCAACATGATATCCAGAACAATAAGGTTCGGATGCCAGGTACGCCACTGGTCCAGGCCGTCAATACCATCGGCGGCCACTGACACGGCATAACCGGCAAGGGACAGATTGAGCCGCAGGCCTTCTGCTATTCGGGCCTCGTCTTCTATGACCAGAATACGCTTTTTTTCAGCCGCTTCCATATATTTTTCTCCCTGACATTGGCGATGCCTGCCCGGGGTATGGTGATGGTGAACCGGGCACCGCATCCTTTGCCTTCACTGTAAACCGAAGCCCGCCAGCCATGTATTCTGGCAATGCTTGAAACCAGGTAAAGCCCCAGCCCCGACCCGGAAACCCTTTGCTTGTTTTCCCGGCCGGACTGGTAAAATTTGCGGAAAATCTTTTTTGCCTCCTGCCGGTCAACCCCGATACCGTTGTCTATAAAATCCATGGTCACCTTCTGGAGATGGGATTTGAATACGATTTTCAATACCGGCCGGTCAGATTCATTGTACTTGATAGCATTGGACACGATGTTCATGAGCAGCATCTCAAATAAAAACAGGTTAACCGGAAATTCAAACCTGGTTTGGGACGGATTTAAAACCTGAATATCGCATTCCCGGAAAATGGAGTCATTTTTTTTGATAAAATTTTGTACAAGATCCACCAGGCTGTCTTTGGTCACCTCAGAGTCAAAATTCTGGCTTTCAATGCGGGCCAGGTTTAAAATCCGGTTGATATTGTCTGTGAGCCGGTTGATATCTTCCAGCATGTTCTCACTGTAATGTTTGATATCTTCAGGTTCCAGAGGATGGCGGATAAAGGTTTCCAGGTAAAGCCGCAAAGAGGTCACCGGCGTCTTGAGTTCATGGGTGAAATTATAAATGAAATTGTGTTGAAGCCGGAACAGATTCACTGTTTTCTGGTAATAGATAAAGGCCAGGAGAATACCGGCCAGGACCACGGTTATCAGAAGACTGAGCACAAGGATGGTCATGCCGGTCTTGGAGGGAAAAATCATCTGGGGGTCAATGTGAAACCGTAAAATGACCACTTCCAGAGCAGACCTGATTTCCATGTAAAGACTCACCGTGAGCACCAGAAATGTGGCCAGGGCAAAAATGGAACAGGCAAATATAAACACCGGATGAAGATACCACCGGGATGGATTCAGAATCTGCATGGATCAGAGGGTTTCCTCCTGTTTGTTCAATGCTGAAACCAATGCCGCCAGATCAAGGGCCGGTTTGATGAGCACGCACTCGGAAGTGACACCCAGGGCCTTGACAGCCTCAGGCGGAATATAGTCGGCAGATCCGGTATGAACAACAAATTTCATGTCAGGATTTATTTTTGCCGCTTCCACCATAAACGTGTTGCCGTCAACCCCGGGCAGACGAATATCCACCACTGCCTTGTCAATGTGGTGATTTTTTACAATTTCAAGGGCGTCTTCACTGGTCTCAGCCTGGAAAACGTTGTATCCTTCATCTTCCATAAA
>JAWOEP010000046.1:0-6707 GCA_046482705.1 Desulfotignum sp. | reverse complement strand
AAGAGGTCTCCTGGGCCGGCAAACCATGGATCCAGCCGAAGGGGTCCTTTTGGTTAACCCGCCGCGGCTGGGCCTTTCTTTATTTCATTCCATCCACATGTTTGGGGGCATCCAGATAAACCCTGACCAAGAAATGGTACTCAACAAATTCATCCACGAAGCCCAGATCGCTGAAATAAACAGGCTCAGTGCATTGCGTTGATTAGATACAAAGCGAGCCTTATGCCCCGGGCATTGTGGCTGGTTTCGTCAGACTGCCAGTGTATCAAGATATGCTTTTATATGGCCCAGAGCAACCCGTTGCCGTTCCCCAAGTCTGCTGGCATCTGCCTGCATCTGTCCCAGATGGGCCATGGCCCGGGACAGGGTATATTTATCATCGCTGCGATATCCCTTGATCTGTCCTTCTGATGCTGTCAAGCGATGTATGTGGTTTTCAAATTCCGGCGGTGCTGTCATATTATAATTGCGGGCCAGGATCCTGGCACCAAGGGTTTTGATCCGGGGAGATTGCAGGGTGTTCAGAACAGCTGCCGCGGCATCAGGACTGATGCCGGGAAAAGGCCCTGATGCATGAAACCTGGCGATTTCTTTTTTTTCCGCTGTAGAAAAAAAACCGTCCTGGTACAGGGCTGCATCCGGATCAATGTCCGGTATCAATGGATATGCATAGGCAAGGTGGGTATCAATGGTGGCAAAAAATCGCTCTGGATCAGATTGAAAGGTGCGGATCACTGTACCGGCAATGTTGCAGGATTCAGTTGAAAGGCGCTGCTTGAAACGGTCCAGACAGGGCAACAGCAGCCATTGGTCTGCCGGTTTTTTTCTTATGGGCATCCAGGAATAAAGTCCGGTATCCGGATCAATGTCCAACCATTGGGGCTGATCCAGGCGAATCCACAGATGCTGGTTCCTGTAGGGAATGGAATCGCCGATATGAAGCACCGGTGCCAGATATCCGGCATCCGGGCCAAAAACTGACGACACCATGATACCGGTGCGAAAAATCCGATTTCCTATCTGGCAGGTTTTGGAAATCGAATCCATTCTGGATATGTCTGTATGTTTATCAAAAAAACCCAGGGCATATTCCCAGATATCGGGCTGGGCCAAAAAAGCATGGCTGAGGGCCACCAGGGCCTCCACATCCGCCATTGCTTCATGGGCATGGCCTGATGATGTGTCAAACCCGTTTTCCCGGGCAATCAATTCCAGTTTCAGGCTGGATCGGCCGTTTTCCATACAGGGCCAGGTGATAATCTGGTCGCAGAAAATTTTGAACAGCGCTGCCACAGGCAAAATATCCGCCCTGGAACAGCCATTGGCATACTGATGGGAATACGGATCCAGCAGGTTGCGGTAAAATAAAAATCGCAGAAATTCATCATCAAATCCCAGGGAGTTGTACCCGATGCTGCAGGTATCCGGGGTATTGAACAATGTGTGCAGCTGCCTTGCTGCCGCATATTCACACAGACCTCCGTGCAGGTCCTCAGGGTTCAGGCAATGGGTGACAAAGGCATGGGGGGATGGCACAATATCTTTGCGCATCTGTATGGTGAGGCTGGTTCTGTCAATTTCACGCAATTGTAGGTCGGTACGGATGGCGGCAAAGGTCAGAATCTGGTCAAAGGCGGGATGAAGACCGGAGGTTTCCAGGTCATAGAACAGATAGGTTTTCATGAGCTTTTGGCTTTTAGCTTTTAGCTGTTAGCTGTTAGCTTTTAGCTTTTAGCTGTTAGCTTTTTTGTAAAGCTGTTCAACATCTTCTTTGCCTCATTGACCTGGTGATTACATGCATGGTTCAGGAATTTGAACTTATCTGTAACTGCAACTCCTCAGTTCCTGCAAGGTAACGAAGGAGGGGCAAATGGGTTACAGACTTCCCGCGTCAGGCTGTAAGCTAACCGC
This sequence comes from Desulfotignum sp., assembly GCA_046482705.1. Lineage (GTDB taxonomy): Bacteria > Desulfobacterota > Desulfobacteria > Desulfobacterales > Desulfobacteraceae > Desulfotignum. The sequence goes on along the minus strand of JAWOEP010000046.1, from coordinate 4,796 downwards.
TAACAGCTAAAAGCTAACAGCTAATAAAAAAGGGAACAAACCGATATCTGTTCCCTTCTGCAGTAAAATAACAAGGAGTCTTATCTTTTTGAAAACTGGAAACTGGCTCTTGCGCCTTTTTTGCCGTATTTTTTCCGCTCTTTCTGCCTGGAGTCCCGGGTCAAGAAACCGGCACTTTTCAGTACGCCTCTCAGATCCGGATCCACTATTACCAGAGCCTTGGACAATCCCTGCCGAATGGCCCCGGCCTGCCCTGTCTGGCCGCCGCCGACCACCTTGACCCTGATGTCAAAGGCATCATCCAGCTGTGTCAGAACAAGGGGAGAAGTCAATGCATCACGGTTTACACTGATATCAAAATAGTCATCCATTTCCCGGCTGTTCACCATAATTTTACCGGTACCAGGAACAAGCCACACTTTGGCCACAGAATTCTTCCGTTTTCCTGTGGCGTAAAATACGTTTCCACTTTCCATTGATATAATCGGTCCTTTTTCCTTAAATTTGAACAGGTTCAGGCTTTTGGGCAGCGTGCGGGTGCTGATCGCCTGCATATACAAACAGTTTTTTGTTTAATTTTCTACCAAGTCTGTTTTTGGGCAGCATCCCCTGGACCGCCTTTTTGATAACCTGTTCTGGTTTTTTCTCAAGTAATTGTCCGGCTGTCCGGGATTTAAGACTGCCCACATATCCGGAATGGCGGTAATAGGTTTTGTCTTCCAGTTTGCTGCCTGTCAAGCGGATTTTATCCGCATTTATAACCACTACCCAGTCACCCATATCCACATGGGGGGTAAACAAAGGGCTGTGCTTTCCCCGAATCCGGTAAGCCACCTGTGATGCAAGTCTTCCCAAAACCTGGTCTGTTGCATCAATCACACACCAGTTCTCTTTGTTGTCTGCTCTTTTTGCGCTGTACGTATATTTTTTCATGGTTCCCAATGCTCCTGATTCATAAATACAATCCAAAACTTTTATACGCTATTGCAGTTCATGTCAAGAAAAATCTACAATTCAATGTGTTTTTCCGTTTTTAAATCAGCCAGGGAAGCGGGATCCCGGGAGTTTTTCGTCATCCTGGAAGCATTTTTGCAACTGACTTCCGCATTCAGGATGCCCCCGTTTTCCACAATCAGGTCCTGGCATTCAACTTTACCCGCACAATTGCCGGTGCTGAGGATGATCAATTCTTTGGAGGCAGATAATTCTCCTGTAAAATTTCCCCCTATGGTAATCGAGGATACCGTGGTTGCGCTGGAATTGACCTGTCCGTTCTTGGCAATAATTACCACATCTCCGTCAATGGTCCCTGTGACCCGGCCCCTGATAATAAGTTTTCCACTGCTGGATATTGACCCGTCAATTTTCAGTTCCTGGTCGATGATGGATAGATTTTTCATGTTTTTCTTTGCCACTGCCCGTCTCCTTGCCTGCTTATAATTGCTTACAATTGCATATCAATATAGAGTTTGCCCACTTCCTTGTCCTCCAGCGTGGTAAGCACATGGTAGTGCCGACCTTTTTTGTCCCTGGAAAACCGGGGCATCAGCACCCCGTCAGCCCCTGTATCAATGGGATATCCCCTGTCTTCTCCTGAATTAAAACTCTTGTTTCCCACAAATCCTTTGAAATTCACCACATATCTGGCAGGATCCACAGGGCTGTTCAACACATCTTCAATCACCAGAATATCGCCGTGATCCAGGGTGATACGGCTGTAATTGTCAACAACCTTTTGCTTTCCGTTAATCAGAAGTTTATACTGGATGTCCGTTTTTGTCTTTGCACTGTCTGCTAGTGCCAGACGAGCCGGCACATCCGCTCCTGGTGCATCTATATCCAGAAACACACTGCCGCAGGCATAAAAATCTTTTTTTGCTTCAATCCGGGTGGAAGCATGAATCTGGATCTTTTTTTTCATGTCGTTGAAGTTGCTGCCCACTCCCAGAATATCCACGCTCAACCCCCGTTCATAATTGGCCACCACATCAAGCACCTGGACGGTATCGCCTTTCCGGATCTTGAGCCGCTGCATTTTTTCCACCACAACAGGAATGGAGTCATTTACCGATATGATCATGTACTGCATCAGCGGTTTTTTCAGATCAACACCCGGAGTTTCGGGAATGATATCCAGAACCGCCATGAATCCGTTGATGGCATCAATCATCTGGCGGACCTTCTGCTCCAGGGGAAGGGATTTTGCTGATTCTATGCCAAAGGCCGGTATCCTGCAGATATCTGCGGCATAAAAAGTGGCGGAACGGCGCTGTTCCTTATGGCGTGTATCTGCCTGGCCGGTTCTGTGGTTGTTGAAATGAAAATGGTAAAAGGGATCATCAATGTTCTGGTTGATTTTTTTGATCACCGCTTCTGCCATGGCAGCCAGATCCACAGGGGTGCCGTTTTTGGCCGGGTCCAGAAGGTTATTGTCGGCAATAATGGACTGCCCGTACCTCCGGGGATTTTTCATTTGGCTTTCCCAGACAGGCGAATATATGCCTGATCCTTCATGGAGGTTCAAAAAGCAGTCGCTTTCACAGATCAGTTTTTTCAACACATGCACCACCCGGGTTTCATAATTTACCACATGGTCATCTGAAAACTTTCTGTTCATATCCTGATTGATCTGTCTTTCTCTTTTGAGAATGGAAGGAAAATTGGCCCTGGGCACCACGATGAGATTTCCCGTTTTCAAAGAAAAATCAACATAGGAATCAGCCGCCAGAAACCCGCAGGGTTCATCTCCCTGGATTCCGCCGATGATCAGCAGCGTTTTCCCGGGCTTTGATCCTGATATGCGGTATACGTGCAGCTCATTTTCCTGCCCCTCGAAATACACCGTGTGGGTGCGCCGGCCTGCCTGGGCCGGCTGGCAGACCAAAACAACCGCCATTGCCAGGATGAAAACTGTTTTTGATAAAAGCGATGTCATCCCAGGTCTTCCTCTCCAATGTCAATATCGCTTTTAAACATCAATTCTCCCTGGTCATTGAAAATGATAATTGATGCAGTGGTGAAAAATGCCTGGCCCGGTATATTTTTTATCCTGAACTTTACCGGTTTGAAATGGGCAATGGAAAAATACTGCCCTTTTTTTGTGTGGGATGGTATGCCGTTATCCAAAGGAGAGTTGGGAACCACCAGCCACTGGTCCGTATCCTTTTTTGTGGACCGGCTTTCCGGTTTGAGAATGGTAAAAATACGGCCGGACACTTCGCCCGGCTTTTTGGACACATTCCGGATATCAAAACGGACCAGCAGATCCCCCTGGCCCCTGTCCCTGGTTACGGAAAATTTTTCAATATCCACCCTTCCCGCCTCTTCTGCAGTAATAGGGATCTTAGAATCTTCCTGCTGGATTGCGCTTGATGATTCTTCCCGGGGCATGCCGGCATCTGTGTCTGTGTCTGACATATCTTTTGTATCCTGATCGCTTTGTGCCTGGATACGGGATTTTGCCTGTTCTTCTTTATTCCTTTTTTCCCCGGTATCTGGAACAGCATCTGCGGAAGCCGGGTCTGATACGTCTGATGCACTATCCGGATCCCGGCCTGACATGACCAGGCGTGCCATAAGGGTTTCTTTATCACGGGTCAACGCTGCCACCCTGCTTTCCAGGGCTGTTGTCCGGGATACCAGTTCTGTGTTTTCCCTGGACAGCTGGTCAAAAAGGGTGAAAAAAACCCCGGCTGCCGCCAGGCAGACCAGTGTTGTGCACAGCAGCACACCCACAAGATATTTCAGATATCCACCGGGCTTTACCCCGCCCATATCATCCACGATGAGCACGCGTTTTTTTTTGCTTTTTTTATGGGGAGATGGTTTTGACCGGGCTATTTCTCTTTCCAGTTCTCTCGAAATATCTTCCATAACCCATCCTTTTTGACAAGTGTCAACTGTTTTATGCCCGTGGTTGAAAATCCGCTGGATTCATAGGTCTGAAAAAACCGTATATCCAGCCCGTTTTTATTTTTAATGACTGTAAAATCTTTGCCTGTCACCTTTATATAGCTGTACCTGCCGGAAAGCTGTTTTTTGCGGTTCACCCACTGGGTTTTGTTCATGCCGTCGGCATAAAACCCGGGGGCATAAAACCCGGCATAGGCATCCATGTCTTCGGCTGACCAGGCAGCCAGCCACTGATCGACCATCTCCAAAGCAGATGCGTGACCATGGGCGGGTTCTGTTTTGGCGGCAGATGCGTGCAGCACTGAAGCCCCTGCAACCAGAGGGGCCGGGCTTTTCTCATGGGGTTTTTCCAGTACCTGGAAGGTATCTCCTGTGATCTGCAGTTCAGGGTCTTTCCCTTTTTGGACAAACAGCTTGCGCTTGCCTAAAAACTGCCGAACATCCTTGCGGACAAGCCCAAAATCCATCAGCACCACCACCATGTCCCGGTGCTGGTAAATACCCGGGTCAGATATCTGGATATGGATATTTTCCCCGGGATCTTCCGATGTTTTTCTCAGCTTTATCCAGGAATCCCACCAGGATATATCCGGCAGATACCCGGGGCTGTAAAACGACAGATATTCATGATAACTGCCGGTAATGTGGGCCTGTATCCAATTGTTCACAAAAGACAGAATCCGGTCTTTGGTCTGCACCTGTTCTTCCGGTGTTGTGTATGCAATTTTTTCCACAATAACCAGCGGGGTGGCATGCAACGTAATATAATCGGAAAGCATCAGCACATCTTCATTTTCAACGGCGATACAGCCGTTGGTGTCCATGGACTTCAGGGCCTTGTCCGTGCCGTGTATCCAGATGGCGGATCCGTTTTTGCCTTGGCG
>JAWOEP010000041.1:0-16547 GCA_046482705.1 Desulfotignum sp. | reverse complement strand
CCATCATCTGTCTGAGTGATTATGCAAGGTGGCAGACATTTGAAACCGATTATTTCAACAATGAAAAACAGGCCTATAACCGGGAAAAGGAGCGGATCGCTTCCCGGTTCATCCAGCGGGTGGAAAAAGCCCTGATACCGGGTCTGTCAGGCATGATCGAAGAGATGGAGATCGGCACCCCCCTGACCAATGTGTTTTATACCGGCAATACCGGCGGCGCCATATACGCGTATGACCGGAACCTGCCCCACCTGGAATCCAGCACCCCTGTCAACGGGCTGTACCTGGCCGGCGCCTGGTCCCACGGCGGGGGCTATACCCCGGTGATGATGGGCGGCAGGCAGACAGCGCAGCAGGTGATCAAAAATTTCAGAGGTGATGAAACTGCGTGAGTTCTTTTATCCATGCAATTGACCCGGGCGGAGAATGTCGGGCCGGGGCAGACTGACAATTTATTCCATTGCCTCGGCCAGCTTGATGTCTCCCCTGATAAGGTCATTTACAACAGAAGTTCTGTCAATTCCCTTTCTGGCAGCTATTTTTTCAACAAAGGACGAGACCTCGTCATCAAGATATATGGGAATGTTCAATTTCATATCCTGACGAAAAAATTTGCCTCTCTGGCCTTTAGAAAAATCATATTCGGGTTTCATTTTATTCACCATATGTTTGGAGTTCTTGTTTGGTTGCTTTTCGGCTGGAGATAATTCTGATTTTTACAGCGTTGTTATTTTCTTCCAGAAAGGTGTGGATCACAATCAAAAGCCTCCCTATTTTCCGAAAGGCCCATTGTGATCCATCTTTCTTCCGATTCACTGTGGTCTGAGTCAAATATGGAAAGTGCATTTGAATCCCTGAATACAGTTGCTGCTTCATCAAATGCAACGCCATGTTTGTGCTGGTTCTCCCCGCCTTTAACCGGGTTCCACTCGAAATTGTAATGCAATGGCATTTTTTAATCTTTCCGGGATTATAAAAAAGTCGAAGGTTTAACAACAAAGGGCGACTATTTTCATTCGGGCTGACTTCTGATCCCTCAATAACAATTTGCATATCCTCAATATAGATTTAGGAAGCATCAGACAATTTTTCTTAATGATCTTAGTACATATAAAGCAGAAATTTCAAGAGATTTCATAATGATTGAAGACAGACAGACATTCAAAAAAATTGGATAGCGATCCGGACCAGCTTATGGACCGGCAGAATCCGGTTTCTTGACATTTCATGCATTGGTGCTATCATGAATTCATAAGGAATGCGATTGCAGGAGGTGCTCATGGATATCATAAAAAAAGTAGGCAGCAGCGGTTAGATTTCTCTTGGTAAAAAATCCGCCGGCAGACACCGACGTTCATGATCTGGAAAACCGAATCAAATGACCTTCGGCGATACAGGCAATCCTGTCAGGCTGGATTTGAACAACCCGGTATTTCAGCAGGCCCTTTTCCATTTGACCAAAATGGATCAGCGGCATGTTCTCAGCACCTGTAAAAAAATATCAGCCATGACATGGCAGCAATTGTGTGCAGACCACGGATTGAAATGGGAAGCGATTCTGTCCCGAAAAGGCCCCAAGGGCTGCCGGCTGTATACTTTTCGTATCAGTAAAGGATTTCGGGCAATCGGATATTGCGACCAGTCATGGCTTCGGATACTGTCTATTCACCCGGATCACGATTCTGCTTATCAATAGCTGAATACCCACCATATGTTTCAATTTTGATGCTGGTTGCAAAGAAGTTGTACCGCCGGATGAGCTTGCGGCCTGCCGGTACCCCAAAACAATGGACGTCAAAGGGATATTCATTCCGGTCGATCCAGTCGGCATTATGGGTCATTTTTCATCTCCGGAATGGGATGGGGGCGGAATATCAGGCTCTATCCCATGGTGAAGGATTATATTTCGTTATGTTCCGCCAGTGAATAATACCCCCGGCTGCTGAAAATGATATGATCCAGCAGCGGCACTCCCAGGATTTTGCCGGCCTCTGTGAGCTGTCCGGTGATGCGGATATCTTCGGGGCTCGGCTGCAGGCTGCCGCTGGGATGATTGTGGGCCACAATGATGGCGGATGCCCGGTCTGCCAGGGCATCGGCAAACACTTCCCGGGGATGAATCTGGGTCTTGTTCACCAGTCCGATGGTGATTACCCGGACATTCATCACTTCATTGGCGCCGTTAATGGAGATACCCAGAAAATGTTCCTGCTTGCGGTCGCTGTAATGTTGAATCAGGGGCATGATATCTGTCGGAAAAGTGATTTTCAGCCCTTCAGGCTTGATCCGTCTGCGGACAAATTCAAAGGCCGCATCGATCAGCGCAGCTTTGGCAGATCCGATGCCATCCACAGACATGAAATCCTGTACCGAAAATTTCAAGCCTTTATGGTCGATAACTTTCACCAGCTTGTCCGCCAGTGACAGCACATCCTCATTCCGGTTTCCTTTGCCGAGAATCACGGCCAGGAGTTCCTGATCCGACAACACCCCTGCGCCTCTTTCCATAAGCTTTTCCCTGGGCCGTTCTCCAGGTGGCAGGTTCTTTAGTTTTTTCATCCTGATCCCTTTTTTTTCACTGCAACAAGCTGTTACATGTCAGTAAACGTGATTGCGATGGTGCCAGGCGTAATGAAATATCTCCGGTCAGTATTTCTGAAGTTCAGATATACTGTGCAGGTGGAAAGAATTCAAGTACAAATATCCCGGTCAATCATACGCAAGTTGTTTCCCTGGATGCAGTCCCCGGTGATCTCTTGAGGCCGGCCCGGGATAAGAAGTCTCCGACAGTCCGGCAGCCGGACACCTCCTGGGATTCCTGTGGTGCCATGGCCCGCTGTTCAGGGGGAAATGCGTTTGACAAGCGGTCCCCGGGCCGATATAGTGGCATGAATTTTTTAGATGTTGACCCTTGATTCTCAAACCAGGATGGAAACAACCGCAGATGGCCCTCAAAAAATCTCAACTCTACGCCTTTCTCTGGCAAAGCTGCGATGAACTGCGCGGCGGCATGGACGCCAGCCAGTACAAGGATTATGTGCTGTTCATGCTGTTCATCAAATATATATCGGACAAGTATGCGGATTATGACGGATTTGAGCCACCGGTGATCATCCCGGAAGGGGCCGGATTCAAAGACATGCTCCAGCTCCGGGGCCGGGATGATATCGGGGACAGAATCAACACCCGGGTGATCCAGCCCCTGATCGACAGCAATCCCCGCCTGGCCCGCAGCGACTTCCCGGATTTCAACGACCCCAACAAGCTGGGGGAAGGTCGGGCCCTGGTGGACCGCCTGACCAACCTCATCAATATATTCAACAGCCCTTCCCTGGATTTTTCAAGAAACCGGGCCGATCATGACGACATCCTGGGGGATGCCTATGAATACCTGATGCGCTATTTTGCCCAGGAAAGCGGCAAAAGCAAGGGGCAGTTCTATACCCCCTCTGAAGTCAGCCGAATCATGGCCAGGGTGATCGGTGTCGATTCCCGGACTGATCGAAAAATGGGAACCCTGCATCGGTGTCAGGGTGGCGGGCTATTATCTGCAGCGGATGAAAACCAAGTGGGGCAGCTGCAACCCCGGTGCTGGAACCATACGGCTGAACACGGAATTGGTGAAAAAACCCAGAGACCTGTTGGAATATGTAGTGGTGCATGAAATGATTCACCTGCTGGAACCGGTTCACAGCGACCGGTTTATCACCCTGCTGTCACAACACTGCCCCGCCTGGCAGGAAGCCAGACTGGAACTGAACGAATTGCCGGTGGCAGGGTTGTCTGGCTGAAAAATGATTGAAACCAACTGAAGAAAAAACGATTATCAGGATAAAGGAGAAATATAATGTACAAGATCAACCAGATCAAAATAAGTGGGTTCAGGCGGTTGCTGAACGTTGATCTGCCGGTAAGGCCGTTTATGGTATTGATCGGAGCAAACGGGGTGGGTAAGACCTCTTTTCTTGATGCTCTATCCCTGTTGTCTGCATCGGCATCAGGAAATTTGAACAATATTCTGTCGGTATTCGGTGGCATCACAAGCCTTTTGACCCGGGGTAAAAGTGACGATCTTGCATTTCTCGTGGATATGACGGTTCCCGGTCATGAGCCGCTTGAATATGAGCTGCGGCTCTCACCCAAAGGAACGGGGTATGCCATCTCCAAGGAGCGGTTGAGTCAGCAGCGGCAGGGTTTTTCAAACCCTTTTCTGCACATCGATTCGTCGGACGGTGATATCCGGTATTATGACACACAGGACAACCGTCTCGTCCGGCCTGACTGGGAGCACAATTCCCTGGAAACCTCGCTCTCACAGGTACCGAAAATGTTCCGGCAGCCGGAAGAACTGAGGCGCATTCTTGCAACTGCCACGCAGTACCATGTGCTGGATGTCGGCCCCCGTGCCCCTGTGAAGATGCCCCAGTCCATGAAACCGGCCACGCTGCCCGGCCCTGACGGTGGAGATTTGACGCCGTATCTGTATTCCCTGCGGGAAGGAGATCGGGACCGGTTTGACACGATTATGGACACGCTGAAAACCGCTTTCCCGGATTTCGAAGAACTGAACTTTCCACCGGTGGCCGCAGGTATGCTGGCAATGACCTGGAAAGACAAGAAGTTCAGCAAACCGATCTACATGAATGAAATGTCGGAGGGGATGCTTCGGTTCCTTTGGCTGGTGTCACTCCTCCAAAGCCCGAATCTGTCAACGATTACCATGATCGATGAACCGGAGGTGAGCTTGCACCCGGAATTGCTGAGTCTTCTGGCTGATCTGATGCGCGAGGCGGCAAAACGGACCCAGTTGATTGTCGCCACCCATTCCGATCGTTTCATCCGCTTTCTCAATCCTGATGAGGTCGTTGTCATGGAAGTGAATGAAGACGGGGGTGCTTCGGCAATGTGGGCCGATTCAATGGATCTTGACCAATGGCTTGCTGAATATACCCTTGATGAAGTATGGCGCATGGGCCGGATGGGAGGTCGGTCATGAAAATATCCATCATCGTAGAAGGAAAAACTGAAAAGGCGTTTCTTCCTTATCTGAGGATTTTTTTGGAAAGCCGTCTGGCCGCCGGCATGCCCAGGCTAGATGTGTTTCCCTACGACGGTCGTATCCCCAAAACCGACAAATTGCGCCGGGTTGTTGCAAATTTATTGGGAGGAAGGAAACCTGCGGATCATGTGATTGCACTGACGGATGTCTACACCGGCACAAACCCTCCCGATTTCATCGATGCAAAAGACGCCAGGAACAAAATGAGGCAATGGGTGGGAAAGGAACCAAGATTCCACCCCCATGCCGCCCAATATGATTTCGAGGCCTGGTTGCTGCCTTACTGGTCTACGATCCAAAAACTGGCAAAACATAACAAAGGCGCTCCCGGTGGTCATCCTGAAACCGTGAACCATCAAAATCCACCGGCACACCGAATCAGGGAAATTTTCGAGATCGGGAAATGCAGAGACAGTTATGTAAAGCCACGCGATGCTGGTCGGATTCTCCGTGAAAACAATCTAATGCAGTCGATCAATCAATGTTCGGAATTGAAAGCGTTTGTTAATAAAATTTTGTCCATTTGCAATGGAGCGATTATCGAATGAACAATTTGCGGTCATTCTCCCTGGTCCTGCAATGGTCGGGAACATGCTTAATATTAATATTACGTTAGTTTGTTCCGTATTGGTTTACGCTGACAAATTGAAGTATTCCGCAATCCGCGTCTTGATGGCATCCCTGATTTTCCGGAGCTGTGCCAGCTTTTCTTCATGGGTGCCGGTCAGGTTTTCCGGGTCTGGAAAGGGCCAGTTTTCCCGTTTCTGGATGCCCGGATAAATGGGGCAATTTTCATCGGTTTCCTTGTCACACACGGTTATCACATGGGTGAACAGCTCCCCGGATTTGAACAGGTCAAAAGCGGATTTGGGTGTGTGTCCGGACATATCGATTCCCAGTTCCTGCATCACCTCAACCACAAGCGGATTCACCGCATCAGAAGGATGAAGCCCAGCGCTTTTTGCAGTAAATTGGTCGCCTCCCATGGTTGTCAGACAGGCTTCCGCCATCTGGCTTCTGCCGCTGTTGTGTCCGCAGATAAAAAGAACTTTGTTCATACTGCCTCCATCATTATTGTAAGTTTTTCAAAATTGATAACTTTTTTTCATCATTCATTTTCAACGGCTACGGGCTTTCAGGTCCGGCCATTACTTGCCGCCACCAGGGCAGACAGGTTTTCCAGGGAGGTTTTTGTGTCGGAAAAATAGCGGCTGCGCAGCTCCATGATCAACAGCCCGTCATAGTCGGGCAGCAGGATATCCAGGATGGCCTGGATGGGGATCTGTCCAAACCCCACGGGCATGTGGGAATCGCCCTTGCCGAATGGCAGCTGATGGGTCTGCTGTTTTTCCCAGTGGTGCACCGTGCCCCCGAAATTGTCATGCACATGGGTATGGACCACCAGATCTTTTATCTGTCTTACCGCTGTCAGGGGATCAAATGCGTAAAATTTGGATGCCATGAACAGGTGGCCGAAATCCAGGTTGATTTTCACATTGTCCCGGTTGACCCGCAGGACTTGCTCCCTGAGGGGGCCGATACATTCCGCATATGTGTAAGGGCTCTGGCTCAGGTAGGGCCGGGCGTTTTCCAGAGCGATCATGAGATCCGGATTCTTTCCTGCAAGGTCCTGCAACAGGTGTGCTTCCGCTTCGAGCATCCGGTGCTTTTCAGTTGCTGTCAGGGAACGGGCAGGGGTGACGAAAAAATCTTCTTCCGGGATGAACCGGCCGCTGTGCACGACCACCACGTGTGCATGGATCTGCCGGGCAAAGTCAAGGGATGCCTCCAGCACTGCTTTGTGCAGGGCCGGGTCTTTTTTGTCCATCAGGTTCACAGGGTTGGGGGAATGAATGGAATAGGCAAAGTCGAAATCCGAAAGCAGGGACATCACCTGCCGGGTTCTGGCCGTGTGCAGGGCACCGTTTAAAATGGCATCCAGTCCGTGAACAGGCAGTTCCACCGCCTGGATGCCGATTTTTTCAAATGCCTGCAAATCTTTTTCCAGCCGGTCCAGAGATCCGTCAATCCGGACCGGGTCGATACTTGCGCCGATAATATTCATGCAACCGCCTCATGGATCTGGGTTTTATATACAGTGCTGCCCTGTACCAGGGTATGGGTGATGTGGGCCCAGGTATGGGAATGGTCCACAATGATAATATCTGCATCCGCTCCAGGGACCAGCCGGCCGGGCGTGTCCTGGGAGGTGAGATAATCCCCCGGACCTGCTGTCACCTGTGTGAGACCCGCTTCCGGGCATTTTGTGAAATCTTTTCCCAGAAAAGCGGCCTGGAGAAGCGATTCCGGGTAATAATCAGATACCAGCCCTGTGCACAGCTGCTGTGAAAGGACCTCGGAGGCTTTTAAGCTGCCGCTGGTGGACTGGTTGCGCAGCAGGTTGGGTGCCCCCATGAAGATTTTCAACCCCCGGGCAAAGGCTTTTTCTGCCGCGGGCAGGGTCACGGGAAATTCACAGGCCCCGATGCCCAGAGTGCAGATGAGATCGATTTTTTCGCGCGTGTCATCATCATGGCTGAGCATGGGAATGCCTGTTGCGCCCACGGTTTCTGCCAGGGTACTCACCATCTCCCAGGCCCGGGCATTGTTGGCCAGTTTCTCTTTTGCCTTTTCCAGCACCATGCTTTCAGGGACCTGGTATTCGATGGACTGAAAACGGATATAGGATGCCATGGATTTGAACTGGCCCTGGCCCGGGGTGTGGTCCATGATGGAAACCAGGTCCACCAGACCCTCCTGCACCAGGCGGGTCACGATCTTGAAGCTGTGTTCAGATCCCACCTCATACCGGATATGGACCCTGTGCTTTACCAGGGCCTGGGAGGAATCGTTGAACGCCTTGATTTTGCGCACACATTTTTCCGCTTCTTTAGGGGAGCGCAGCCCCAGCTCGTTGTCTGCAAAACTCACGGCATGGCAGAAGGTGGTGATGCCGCAGGCAGCTGCCTGGCGGTCCAGGTTCAGGATGGCAAAATCGGTATCAAAAAATACCCCTTTGCGTTTTTCAATGCTTCTTTCCAGGCTGTCGGAATGCAGGTCCACAAGGCCGGGCATGATAAGGCGGCCCTGGACATCTATCACTTCTGCATTGACCATGTGGATGGTATCTGCAAAGGTGTGCACAATTTTTTGGCCTTCTATCAATATGGTCCCCTGTGGTGACAGGGTCTTTCCGTCAAACAGGGGACCGCCGAGAATCAGTTTTTTTGTGTGCATGGCTGCGTCACCTCCTGGTTCAGCATAAGGGAAAGGTCAATGGTGTGATCGGCAAAATCCCTGTGGTCTGCCGGATCATGGAATACGCCGATCACACAGGTGTTGTCTGCCAGGGCTTCTTTGATCAGATCGATGACAATCTGCCGGTTTTTCAGGTCCAGGGATGCGGTGGGCTCATCCAGCAGCAGGATGGGAAAGGGGGCGATAAACCCCCTGGCCAGGTTGATGCGCTGCTGTTCACCGCCGGAAAAGGTGGTGGCGGAGAGGTGCCACATGTTTGAAGGAATATTGAGCCGTTCCAGAAGTTCCCGGCCTTTGTTCCGGGCTTTTTCCAGGTCCATGTTTCTGGCCAGCAGCGGCTCGATTACCGTATCCAGGGCCGACACCCTGGGGAGCACCCGGAGAAACTGGCTCACATACCCGATGGTATCCCGCCGCAGGGTGTAGATCATGGCGGGCGCTGCTGCGGCAATATCCACTCCGCGGCCCCGGTGCCGGACCCATATATGGCCGCCCCCGGTTCTATATGTGCCGTAAATCATGCGCAGCAGCGTACTCTTTCCAGATCCGGAAGGGCCGGTGAGAATGGAGGCCCGGCCCGGATAAAACAGGTGGGAGAACCGGTCGAACACCACAATCCGGGTGCCCTGCTGCAGGTGAAAGAGAAAGTCTTTTTCAATGTTTTCCAGTTTGAGTATCCAGCGCGGGGCCATGAAATTCTCCAAAATCGGGTGATCTGTCACTGTGTCACGGTTTGAGTACCGAGGATACCAGCAGCTGGGTATAGGGCTGTCTGGGGTCGTCCAATATCTGGTCGCTGAGCCCGGATTCCACCAGCTCTCCCTGTTTCATCACATAGAGCCGGTGGCACAGCAGCCGGGCCACGGCCAGGTCATGGGTGACCAGAACCATGGACAGATGCAGCCCTGATACCAGCTTGCGCAGCACATCAATGAGCCGGGCCTGGACCGATACATCCAGCCCTGAGGTGGGTTCATCCATGAGCATGATTTTGGGAGCATTGACCAGGTTGGCCGCAATCTGGAGCCGCTGCTGCATACCCCCGGAAAAGGTGGCGGGCAGATCATCGATACGTTCCGGATCTATTTCCACCCGTTCCAGCCATGCCAGGGCCATCTTTCTGATCTGACCGTAATGGCGCATGCCGCCGGCCATGAGTTTTTCTCCGATATTGCCGCCGGCACTGATGTGCATCTTGAGTCCCTGGGCCGCATTCTGGGTCACATACCCGGTCTGGGTCCGGATGATTTTGCGCATCAGGGCTTCGTCGCACCGGCACAGGTCGGTCATCCCTTCTGATGAATGAAAAAACACCGACCCGTTGGAGGGTTTTATCCGGCCGGCAATACAGTTGAGAAGGGTGGATTTGCCGGAACCGGACTCACCCACCACACCGATCACCTCTCCGGGAGACACCGCAAAACTGATGTCATGGCACCCCAGCTGCCGGCCGAAGAACTTGGACAAATGCTGCACCGCCAGCAGGGGCTGGGGACTGTTTTCCGGCATCCGGGTCATGAAAAAATATTCCCTGATTTTTTCTGACAGTATTCCGTATCAGAACAGATAAACATCCGGGTGCCTGTGTCATCTGTGATGATTTCATCCAGAAAGCTGTCTGTGGAGCCGCAGACTGCACAGGCCCCGTCCCATTTTTCCAGTTCAAAAGGGTAATCTTCAAAATCCAGACTGACCACGTCGGTATAGGGGGGCACGGCATAGATGCGTTTTTCCCTGCCCGCACCGAACAGGTGAACCGCAGGTGACCGGTGCAGCTTGGGGTTGTCGTATTTGGGTATGGGGGAGGGGCTCATGATATAGCGCTGGTGCACCTGCACCGGGTAATCGAAAGCAGTGGCGATCCTGCCGAATTTTGCGATATCTTCATACAGCTTGACATGCATGCTGCCGTATTCTTCAAATCCGTGCATTTTAACGGTCTGGGATTTTTTGGGTTCAATGAACTGCAGCGGTTCCGGTATGGGCACCTGGAAAATCATGATCTGCCCTTTTTGCAGCGGGGTTTCCGGTATCCGGTGCCGGGTCTGAATGATGGTGGCCCTTGCCGTATCTTCCGTGGTTTCAATACCGGCGGTTTTTTTGAAAAATGCCTTGATGCTGATGGCGTTCACCGTGTCATCCGATCCCTGGTCAATGACCTTGAGCCGATCATTCGGGCCGATGACGGCGGCGGTGAGCTGGATGCCGCCGGTGCCCCATCCATAGGGCAGCGGCATTTCACGGCCCCCGAAGGGCACCTGGAACCCCGGGATGGCAAGGGCCTTTAAAATGGACCGCCGGATCATTTTTTTGGACTGTTCATCCAGGTAGGCAAAATTATAGGACAGCGGCATCAGCGGTTTCCTTTATCAGGGGTATGGTCTTTGCACCGGTTCCGGATAAACACCAGCTCAGACTGAAAATCCACATAATGGGGCAGCTTGAGGTGCTGCACAAATCCGGAGGATTCCACATTGTCGCAGTGGGACAGGATAAATTCCGGATCCCGGGCCGGATAATCGGTTTTTCCGGTGTTGTTTTCTCCAGCCAGAGACCGGTCCAGAAGAGACATGGACATGGCTTTTCTTTCATTCTGGCCGAACACAAGGCCATAGCCTGTTTCAAACCCGGCGGCTTTTCGGGCCGCATCATCCTGCCGGTTGACCATGACGCATTCGGTGAGCTTCATGCGGCCGACATGGATGTCAAATCCCAGTTCCGGCGGTGTATACCGGACTGCCACATATCCCACCTTGAGTTCGCCCAGAAAGGGATGCCGGTCCAGGCCGAACCCCCGCTGCAGCGAGTAGGCCGTTCCCAGGATAAATCCCTCATCTCCCCTGGCCAGGGCCTGGAGCCGCAGACTTCTGGAAACAGGAAATGCCAGCGGCTGCCGGGTAAGATCTTCTGCCGCATCCCCGGGCGGCCTTATATCATCCTGCTGCAGCAGCCCCTGGGCCTGGAGCAGGTCAATGACCCGGGGCAGTTCTTCAGGCAATGGGGAGATGTCCTCACAGGCTGCCGCATGGTCCGGGGGAGCGGTGTCTGTTTCCATGTGCCGGTCACTGCCGGCATCAGGGCCTTGGTCTGGATCAGGTGCAATCAGCCGGTGGGTATAATCATAGGTGGGTCCTAGAATCTGGCCGCCGGGAATATCCTTGAAGATCCCGGATACCCGCCGGATGGCGGTCATTTTGGTGGTCTGGACCGGGATGCTGTTGCCGAAGCGTTTCAAGGTGGTGCGGAACGCCCTTACCAGAAAAACCGCTTCCGTCATATCCCCCTGGGCCTGCTGGATGGCCATGGCAGCGGCGGTTACATCATACAGGGATCCTTCCGCCATGACCCGGTCCACCCCCAGGCCCAGCTGGTTTGCGATCTGGTCCATGGAAATTTTTTGTACACTGGTGTCTCCCCGGCGCTTTTGGGCCACCAGGCGCTGGGAGTTATTTACGGCTTTTTCACCGCCTTTTACCGCCACGTACATCAGTACACCGTAACTTTTGTGGTTCTGGGAAGGGCGGCAAACCGGCCGGCATGCACAAAGACCATATCAATGCCGGCAGGATATGCCTGGTTCACCATGGCGCGGTTTTCCCAGAACGCTGTGGTGATGCCTGCAAGGTGGATAAAGGTCTCTTTTTCAATGCCCGGTCCGGTGAGGCGCAGCTGCCGCCCCTGGTCCATTCCCCTGGTCTGGATCACCAGGGTGGTGGATCTGTCCGGGGATGCTGCTGTGCCTGGATTGAATCGGCCGGGATCCAGCAGTTTTTCACCGTCTGTTAACAGGGCAAACCCGGCCCTGTCCGGGGCAGGGGTCAACCGGGTCCCGGTGTGAAAATGTACCCATTTGATTTCCGGTGTTTCCGGGTCCAGGTCAGACCACAAAACCGTTTCAAAATCAAGCAGGGTCAGCAGCAGTGCCCCGGCACCGGGGGCAAGCCGGTCCGGACAGGACAGGTGTATGTCTGGGGCGGCAATGGTGCCGGGATTCGCCATTGCCAGAAGCAGGTTACGGAAGACCGCCTGGCTGTCAAACACTTCGGAATCAAATCCTTTCTGCATCATGCCTGCCCCTTATTCTCCGCGTTTGAGGGTGAAAAATTCCACCGTGGTGTCTGCTATATCTTTTGCCATGGCCTGCTGTCTTTTCTGCTCTCTGCTCTTCAGGGCTGCCAACAGGGTGGGTGCCAGTTCTGCATGAAAATCGGGCATCTGGAGCAGGGCATCCAGCAGGGCTGCCAGCCGGACATGTTCATGGTCACTGCCCTGGACCATGGCATACCCTTGTATGTCATCTTCGGCCTGCACCATGCACCGGGTCACGGTCATCTCCCCCAGGCAGAAGGGAGCGCCGGTGCTGTCAGCCCTGCCCTGGACCATGAGCATGCCGGTCTCCGGTTTTACCAGCCAGGTATAGGAAATTTTATCAGCAAAGGGCGCATACCCGGCCTTGAGATCTGTAACATCCGCATCTGCCAGCATCTGCATCCATTTTTGTCGGGGTGTTTCAGTCATAGGAAAGGATTCTACCCGTTTTTTTGTAAGGGAATGATTACCCCTTTGTTAAACTCTTGTTAAAATGCTGAAAGTGAGAGAGTTCAGATCAGGATATGCGGTGCACAGGATCACCACTGTTTTTTGTTCTGGCTGCTTTGTATGGGATTGACAATGAAGTGCAACTCACATATTACATATCATGAATAAAATATGGCCCATCACCTGTATCCAGAAGCAAAAACAAGAGGAAAAAAGCAGTGTGACTCCTGAATGGTAATGTGAGAAATGCCCCGGTTTTTTGAAAAAAAAGATGTGGTAATTGATGAACAATCCGGTTTAATGTGGACAAAAAACGCAAATTTGCTGGATTTTCCACTGACCTGGGATGAAGCCCTGGCTGCAGCCAAAGAGATCAACCGGTCCGGGCTTTACAGTTACCGGGACTGGAAGCTGCCCAACCGCAGAGAACTGTTCAGTCTGATGAGCCATGAAATGATCAACCCCAGCCTTCCCCAAGGCCACCCCTTTGATAATGTTTTTAACGGCTATTACTGGACCGCTTCAACCTGCATCCGGCTGCCGGACCAGGCATGGTATGTTCATCTGGGAGGTGCCCGGGTGTTCAAGGGCATGAAACATGGATCATATATGGTCTGGCCGGTGCGTACTGCAGAAAACCATGATACCGGCGGGTTCTTTCAGACCGGGCAGAAGACCTGCTTTGATGGGGGCGGCCGTATTATGGATTGTCATGGATCCGGCCAGGACGGTGAGTTCCAGGCAGGAATGCCGCACCAGGAACCAAGGTTCACACCAGATGGTGATTGTGTCCATGACAACAGCACCGGCCTGACATGGATGAAAAATGCAAATATATCCCAAAAACCCGTGGACTGGAAATCCGCTTCCGATCTGGTGTCACAGATGAACATGGAAAGCAGATACGGCCATAATGACTGGCGCATTCCCGGTATTATTGAACTGGAAAGCCTCACTGATCTGGAGCACCATACCCCGGCCCTGCCGGCGGCGCATTGCTTTACTGATGTGCAGAATTTTTACTGGTCCGCCACCACCAGCATGTATGATACAGCCTATGCATGGGTCCTTTATACTGTGGATGGTGCAGTGGGGGTCGGGTATAAGCCGCTGCCGGAATTTTATCTGTGGCCGGTGCGGTAAACACGCAAGACAAAGGGATGAGGGCTAATATGCAAGTGATTGCCGGTATCGCGGGTATCTTATGCAGGGATTTAAAAACTAGTGCCGGTAGATAAGCGGCTTGCCTTCCGCATCGATATCCATCCCGATTGTGTCACCGGTCTTGAAACCAAGGCGGGTAAATTCTTTGACCATGCTGTCGTGACGGTCCACATACCAGTAGGCCGACCACAACGGATTTCTGACGGTGTCGATACCATAGGCATCATGGCTGCAGAGGTTGATTCGGATTTTGTCCTTTGCAATCAGGGTGTCTGCTTCAGCAATAAAAATATCGATATTGTACAGATTTTTCTGCAGGGCGTTGGAAAGGGTTTTCTGGAGATCTGGAAAATCATCCAGATAGTGGTTGGCTATCTGGTAAAGGTCGCCGGTGTTTTGTATGGAAAACCCGAGTACGGCAAACCGCTGGTGGCTCAAAGCAAATGTCTCAAGCTCTTTTTCGTAGGAATGTATACAGGACAGGACAGGGGTGATATCAGGGGCAGCGCCTTTGGCGTCCTGGATAATATCTTCACACAGGCTGATGATATGAATATAAAATGTTTTGTTATCCATTATATACACCGGGCGTTCCCTGTAATTTCTTCGGATTCTTATGCGCCGGATGCCGTCAAGCCTGATGGACCGTTCGCTTTCTTTTTCTTCCAGGGTTTCAATGTCTGAAATATCCTTGGCCTGCACCACATGGACCTCACCTGTTGTTGAGACAATATATTCAATCTCACATTTGAAACCCAAAGCTTTTTGTATGTCCCTGGACAGCTGAATCAATTTTCTGTCATGGGGAACCTTGGTGATATAGGGGTCATTCTGCACTTTATAAGACCGGTTTCTGCAGTAGCCGAATTCCCACTCATTCCGGATCATTTTTGCCATTACACTGGTGCCGTTGACAAAGGGCATGACAACCACTCCCATTTCATTGATATCTATCTTAGGCGCGTGATGAAATATCTGCTGCCGCTTTATGGACAGCCATTTTGCGGTTTCTGCCATGGCAAGCATCTTTTTACGGGCATATTTTATGCCTTCAATGTCAGCGTAGGTCTCCAGAGAATCAAAGGTGCCGCCTTTATAATTTGACTCCATGGGATGTGCACTTCTTGCAATGACCTTGAAGCTTTGCCGGTGGGTCTGTAAAAACCGGTCCAGCTGCCCGAAATTTTCAGTGGTGAATATATCTGCCGGCACATAGATGAAATCCGGCACATTAAAGCCATGTTCCTTTAGTTTTTCAAGCAGCTTTGCTTTTTCCGGTATGTTTGTATGCATGTCATTTCCAATCGCACATTGGTTCGTTTTTTTCAAATTATCAGTCCCACCATTGCACCGGTCATACAGGTGGCAATGGTGCCGGCTACAATGGAACGGATACCCAGGGATACTATTTCATTACGCCGTTCCGGGGCCATGGTACCCAGGCCCCCGATCATGATACCCAGGCTGCCGGGGTTGGCAAATCCGCACATGGCATACAGCATGATCAGGCGGCTGTCACCACTCAGGGCTTCTGCCGGAAGATCAGCCAGATGCAGGTAGGCCACAAATTCGTTGATTATGGTTTTGGTTCCCATGAGACTGCCGGCCACACCTGCTTCCGACCAGGGAATGCCCATGAGCCAGACCACCGGTGACATGATCCAGCCCAGAATTCTCTGGAGGGTCACAGGGTCTCCATGCACAGCCGGAATAATTTTCAGCAGGGTATCGGCCAGGTGCACCAGGGCCACCAGAACAATGAGCATGGCAACAATATTGAGCAGAAGTTCTACGCCCTGCAAAGTGCCCCTGGTTACCGCATCCATGGAACTGGTGGCTGGATCCGGTGATGTCAGGCTGCCGGAGGTAACGGGGTCTGTTTCCGGGATCATGATCTTGGCCACGGTAATGGCTGCCGGTGCACTGATTATGGAGGCCGTCAGGATATGTCCCAGGACATTGGGGATGGCATCTCCCAGAATATTGGCATACAGAACCATCATTGTTCCTGCAATGGTGGCCATGCCCGATGTCATGAGGGCAAACAGTTCACTGCGGGTCAAAGATCTGATATACGGCCGGACAAACAAAGGTGCTTCCACCATGCCCACAAAGATATTGGCGGATACCCCGAGGCCTTCAGCCCCGCCCAGGCCGAAAAGCCGTTCAAGTATCCGGGAAAAATTGCGCACAATCCATGGCAGAATTCTCCAGTAAAACAACAGGGAGGACAGGGCACTCATGAGCAGAACCAGGGGCAGGGCCTGAAAAGCCAGGACAAAAGAGGCGCCTTCAAATTTTTCGACAAAGGGCAAAGGCCCGCCGCCCAGGTACCCGAATACCATGGAGGTGCCTGCCCGGGTGGCTGCTTCCAGGGAAAGGACCACCTGATTCAACGCGGCAAAAACCTGGCCCAGTGCAGGGGCCTTGAGCAGAACAGCCGCCAGCAGCAACTGCACTCCCAGGCCTGCGGCAATGACTTTGCGGTTCACCTGGCGCGGGTGTTCACTGATCAACCAGGAAAATC
>JAWOEP010000445.1:0-4573 GCA_046482705.1 Desulfotignum sp. | reverse complement strand
AAGGAATGGGGGCCAGCCACATTGATCACCACCGGTGCATCGATTTGTTTGCCGTCCGCCAGGGTGATGCCCTGCACCTGGTTGTCTTTTTTCCGGATCTCCGCCACCCTTGCATTGAACAGAAATTTGCCACCCTTTGCTTCGGCAGCCCGCTGCACGTTGTGGGTGGATTGTTTGGGGTCGGAGATCAGACCGGATTCCGGAATATACAGGGCTCCGGCAATGGCTTCCCGGGTCGGGGTGCCGAATCGCGCATCACTGGGCAGGGTGGGGGGACCGAATCCCCGGGTATCCAGGATAGGAAGCAGGTCGGTGATCTCTTTGGGACCGAAATCCCAGTAAGGCACGCTCAGTTCGTCCAGGGCGGCCTTGACTTTTTCCAGGTTATGGTTTTTTTCGGTTTTCATGACCATGCACCCGGTGTTGATGTACTTCACCAGCCCGGTCTCATCCACCATGCCCAGGTATTTGGGCCAGTCCACCCAGTAGAAATAGCCTTCCCTTGCCATGGCCACCCCGTCCGGGGTCGAGTAGTGCAGCCGGATAATGGCGCAGGATCCCGAGGTGGAGCCATGACCGGCTTCGGGCAGTTTATCCACATTGAGCACCTTCAGGCCTTTTTGGGCCAGTTCGAATCCGGTGCAGGCGCCGATGATCCCGGCGCCGATAACAATGGCATCATATTTGTTTTCCATTGAAAATTTTCCTTATCGTTTATTGGTTTGAATGAATAAGGAACGGGCCTTGATACAGAACCGGTCCCGTTCGAATCATCAATCTGATGGACATTTCTATTTAATAAATCCCAACGCTTTGGGAATGAACAGGCACAGGTCCGGCCAGTAGGTGGTGATCAGCAGCACCGGCACCATGCCGCCCAGCATCAGCACCAGGGCCGGTTTGATATATTCTTCCGCCGAGCTGTTGCCGATCCGGCCCGCCAGAAACAGCATGGGCGCTGTCGGCGGTGTGACCGTGCCCAGCCCCAGGTTCACCCCGGTGATGGCGGCAAAATGATACGGATCCACGCCGGCGGCCGATGCAATGGGCCACAACAGCCCGGCGGACAGCACCGTGCCGGACAGATCGTTCATCATCATACCCATGAGCAGCAGAATCACGTTGAGCATAAGCAGGGTCACGGCCTGGTTCGGGGAGTTGGCCACCACCCAGGCCCCCAGTTCATCGGTGATCCCTTCCAGGATCAGGATCTTGCTGGTGGTTTCGGTAAAATAAAACATCAGGGTCACGGCCCCGCTGATCACGGCCGTGCTGATGGCCGCGGTCTTGATCTGTTGCCAGGTCAGGGCCCGGTAGTAGAACCCCAAAGCCAGGACATAAAACACCCCGATCAACGCCACTTCCGTGGGCGTGATCAGGCCCGAGTACAGGGAGCCGAAAATAAAAAACGGCATCAGCAGCACCGGAATGCAGTGGATCCCGGCTTTGGTGATGTGCGTCAACTGTTCGCCGAAAGAATTGAATTTTTCTTCCGGCACAATGGGCATTTTTCGCACGGCCCAGGCATTGAGAAAGCAGTATATGATCACGATGAGAATGGCCGGCCCCAGGGTAGCAAACCATACCCCTAAAATGGAAGAGCCGGTGATGATGGCATAAAAGATCATGGGCACGCTGGGAGGCACCAGCTGGCCTAAAATCCCGGAGCAGGCCACCAGGGCCGTTGCATGTCCCCGGTGATACCCTTTTGCCACCAGGCGGGGAATCATGACCGTGCCGATACAGGCGATGGCGGCCGAGTCCGTGCCGGAAATGGAGCTGAACAGGGCCGTGGTCACCACGGTGACCGCGCCCAGGGCACTGCGGATGCGTGTCATCAACAGGTTGACAAAATCGATGAGCCGCTTGGCAAGACCCGTGGCATCCAGGAGCGTGCCGAAAAGAATGAACAACGGCACGGCAAACAAAATGACCGAATCCACTTTTTTATAGGTCACCTCGATGAGGTATCCGGCATCCTGCCCGAAAAAATACAGCAGCATGACCGTTAGCACGCCGAAAGCCATGGCCACGGGCACACCGATGACAATGAGCACCAGGCAGACGACAAAACCGATCAGAGCAAATTCCATTTGATTCCTCTATATATCAGCACTCAGGCATTGTTTTTCAAATCAGTCAGGCAGTCCACCGCTTCCCAGAGAAAATAGATCGCCATGAGAATACCGCCCACAAAAAAGGAGGACTGGAAAATCACCTTGGGCACGGGATAGGCCTGGGTAACCTCTCCCACGGCCACGCTGTACACACACAAATCCCAGCTCCATTTGGTGAAAATGACCGACATGCCTGTGGAAATCAGGGCGCTGACCAGCCGGCACAGATTCCGGACCCGGGAGGATCTGGCGAACACGTTCACGAATTCCGCCTTGATATGGGTGCGGTCATAGGAAGCTAAGGCCGCGCCGATGGCATACAGCCACACCGATGCGAACCCTATAAAATCCGACAGCCCGAAAATGGACTGTTTCAGAAAAAACCGGACCAGCAGCTCAAACAGCATGGCCACCACCAGCACTAAAAACAGATAAAACAGAAAAAACCGCTGGATACGGACCAGGATCAGCCCGGCCCGGTGAAGGGGATTAGAGGCATTCATGGTATCGGGTGTCATTTTTTGATCTCATACAGGTACCGTTAAAAAAACGCTGCCGCCCGAAAACCAGTTACGGGCGGCAGCAGAAACACGTCTTGTTCTGGACTACTGGTTGACTTCTTCCAGCAGCTTTTCGATATTTTCCTTGCCTACGATCTCTTCATAGGTGTCCCAACATTCCAGGCAGCTTTCTTTCCATGCCGCCATTTCCGCATCCGTGGGAACGACAATCTGCCACCCGGCTTCGATCAGTTTGGCCTGGTTGTCCATCTCTTCTTTTTCCACCAGATCCAGATGTTTGTCGATGACTTTTTCCACTTCCTCGGTAATGATGGTCTGATAGGCTTCCGGCAGTTCCTGCCATTTTTTCAGATTAAAGGTGACATGCCAGGTTTCCGGGCTGTCATACGTCACGATCATGACGTTGGCCACATCCCGGAACAGATCATACATATAGACCGCACCGGAACCCACCCAGCCGTCCACAAGACCCGTGGCCACAGCGGTCGGGGCTTCAGCCCAGGGAATGGTCACCGGAGAGAATCCCATTTTATCCACAAAGCAGCGGTACGTATCGATGGGCGGCACACGGATCTTCACCCCTTTGGCCTGGGCTTCACTGGTGACCACTTTTTCTTTCATGCCCAGACTGGCCAGGTTGTTGAGCCAGGGACCCAGATAGTACAGCCCTTTTTCTTCAGCCCATTTTTCTCCCAGTTCCGTGATAATGCCACCTTTACTGAACACTTTGCGCACCTGATCCCAGTTGGACACCATGAACGGCAAGGTGAAAAAATTCCACCGGGCATCCAGGCCGGTGTCGAATGCATTGAACTGCATGTCCACGGCCCCCCGCTTGGTCATGCGCTCCAGCTCAGTCCAGTCCCCGATCTCGGGGCCGAAAATCTTGAACGTAAGTTTACCGTCGGTGCGTTCAGTCACATTGGCGGCAAATTCCTCGATCAACTGATGGGTCAGACTGGTCTTGGGCATCATGGCCTGGGACACCTTCAGGTTCATTTCAGGCAGGTCTGCGGCAACGGCGGTCTGTGTCAGCAGGACAGCACCTGCCAGCGCCAGCACGCACCACACGGCAGCACTTCTAAAAAACAGCTTTTTCATGGCATGGTTCTCCTTTACAAATTTTAACATTTTCCGGCAGGCAGAAATACCCTGCCCGGCAATCCCAACCTACTCATACTAGGCCACAAAACCCGATCCTGTCAAGAAAAATTTATTTGTCAATCATAAGAGCCGAATGGTGAAGAGAAACCCTTTTCATGAAAAACTCCGTTAAATAACATGCAGCCATATGGAAAAGGACAAGGCCGAAAAGAGTGTACCAAGGGAAATGGCGGTCACTGCAAAATCCGCATCTCCATTCATTTCCACGGCCATGACATAACTGATGGTGGCGGATGGTGAGCCCAACAGAATCAGCCCAGGCACATATATCTCCGGTAAAAGCCCCCACAGTGAATATAGCGCCACTCCGATTCCCGGGAGGATTACCAGTTTAATGCCGACAGCAGGCAGAACCAATTTGAGCTGGGCTCTCATCAGACCAAAATTCAATGTAGCGCCGATCAGTAAAAGTGCCAGGGGCAGCGCCATGCCGGAAACGATCTCAAGGGTACGGGCAATCACCATGGGCAAGACCAGTCCGGTCAACGAAAAACAGATCCCCGCCACTGCAGATATTATCACTGGATTGCCCAAAATTTTGATCAGGATATTTCCGGCCTCCTTCCGAAAAGAATGGTTGTCACTGTAAGACTGAAGGATGATCACGGACAGCAGGTTCTGCAGAATCATGATAAACCCGATAAGCAGACTGGCACTGACAAATCCCTCATGGCCCAGGTAGTAAAACGCCACTGCCAGACCGATATATCCTAAGTTTCCATGACACGCGCTCTGGACAAAAGTACCAAACCGTCTGCGGGGCACCCGGGC
>JAWOEP010000393.1:0-2612 GCA_046482705.1 Desulfotignum sp. | reverse complement strand
AAAGAAAAAGTGCCCAACTGCGGGGCCGGTCTTGTGGGAATAGAAGCCTTCAACCCCATGGTGCACAAACATTTGGACATGGTCAAGAAATACAACATTCCCTATGCCCTGTTTGCCGGCGGTATCCCCTCCCAGGTCCGGGACCTTGAGGCGGCAGGCACCAAAACCTATCTGCACACCCCGTCTGTTTCCATGATGGAAAATGCCATAAAAAGCGGGTGTGTCCGGTTTATTTTTGAAGGGGGAGAAGCAGGGGGCCATGTGGGGTTTTTGTCCTCTCTGGTGCTCTGGGAGGCGGCCATTGAAAGACTGGTGGCAAAAAACCAGGATCTGTCCAAACTGTCTCTGGTGTTTGCCGGCGGGATCTCCACCTGTTTTGCTTCTTTTTTCATTTCCGGTATGACCTCTTTTCTTGCGGCAAAAGGGGCCTGCATCGGGCTCCAGGTGGGAACAGCATATCTGTTTTCCAAAGAAATTGTGGACACAAAAAGTGTGACAAAGCAATACCAGGATATCATTGTTGAAAAAAATGAAACCGTGGTCATCGGCAAGAGCCTGGGCCTGGCATCCCGCACCGCCCCCACACGGTTTGCCAAAATGATGAAGGAACTCGAAGACACCATGATCCGGGAAAATATCAGCCTGGATAAGCGCAAACGCTCCTTTGAAAAGAAAAATATCGGCTCCCTGCTCATCGGTGCGAAGGGTTTTCTGCCGGATTTCAAACGGCCGGGAAAAGAACATTATACCTGGTTCAAGGATGAAGAACACCGGGAAAAAGGCAATTTTCTGGTAGGGGACAGTCTGGCGTTTTTCAAAAACAGCATCACCATACAAGATATCCATGATACCTATTTTACAGCCAAATCCCGGTTGTTTCAGCATGTAAACCAGCTTGAGATCTTTTCAGGCAGAAAAAACAGGATCAATGATGAGATTGCCGTGGTGGGCATCGGCTGCACCCTGCCGGATGCAGATACACCCGATCAGCTGTGGGAAAACATCCTGGAAAAACGCTATTCCATAAAAGAGATGCCGGATGACCGGTTTGACCGCAAATTGTATTACAGCCCGGACCGGGATGCAGAAGACAAAACCTACACAACCCTGGCAGGATTTGTGGACCATTTTTCATTTGATTTTGAACGGTTCGGGTATGCCCCGGACAAGGCGAAACGGTTGTCCCGCAGCCAGCAGATGGTTCTTGAAACCGCCTACAAGGCGGTGGGAAGTGCCGGAATGCTGGATGAAAACGACAAATTGGTCTGTGTAGACCCCCAGAGAACCGCTGTGGTGATCGCCACCTGCCTGTCCAATGAACTGGGCAACACCCTCCAGCTCAAATACTGGTTTCCCCAGCTGGTGTCCATGATGGAAAAATCCCCGGCCTATGCTGCGCTGTCTGAAGCGGACAAACAAGCCATCCGGCAGAGCCTGCAGCAGGGCCTGGAAGGAGAACACACAGGGTATGACCCGGTTCACGGCATTCTGCTCAACATTGAAGCCTCCCGCATTGCCAGGCACCTGGGTGTCCGGGGAGCCAATTATATTGTGGATGCGGCCTGTGCCTCCTCTGTGACCGCTGTGGAAGCAGCTGTGGGAGAGCTGTTGTCCGGAGAGCATGACCAGGTGATCGTGGGCGGTGTGAACACCCACCTGGCACCGGAATCCTTTATCGGGTTCGCCAAGATGGGTACCCTGTCGGCAAAAGGCTCCTATCCGTTTGACCAGCGGGCTGACGGGTTTATCCTGGGGGAGGGATCGGTGGTATTCGTTCTCAAGCGCATGAAAGATGCCATCAGGGACAAGAACAGGATATTCGGGGTCATCAACGGTATCGGGGCATCTTCCGACGGCCGGGGCAAGGCCATTGCCGCCCCCAATCCCAGGGGCCAGGTGCTCAGTGTCCAGCGCTGTTACGAACACGCCCGGCCGGAGATCACCCCCGAAGATATCGGGTTCATCGAGGCCCACGGCACCTCCACCACCATCGGAGATGCAGCGGAACTCGAAACCCTGAACACCTGGTACAAAGACAGCCATGCCGGTATCTCCTCCATCAAGTCCCAGATCGGACATCTGCTGGGGGCAGCCGGGGCAGCCGGTCTTTTAAAGGCCCTCCTGGCGGTGAACAAGGGTGTTCTGCCCCCCAACGGCCGGTTTGAAACCCTGTCGAAAAACCATGACCTGGCAGACTCTTCTTTGTTCATTGTCAAGGATCAGGTCGAATGGAAAGGCCCAAAAAACGCCCCCCGGAGGGCTGCGGTGTCTTCTTACGGGTTCGGCGGCATCAACTACCATATGGTGGTGGCGCAAATGACCCCTGCATACCAGCCTCTTACCCGGGATATCTTTACCGACACCGCCTATGACTTCAATGATGACCGCATCGTGGTGGCAGGCCTTGGCGTATTCCTGCCCGGGGCCAAGAACACAAAACAGTTCTGGGAAAAACTGCAATCCGGTGAAAAACAGCTGTCCCAACTGGGGGAAGACCATTTTGACAATGATGCCTATGCCACTTTTCCCAAAAACTCCATTTTTCATCTGCCAAAGGTCAAGGCCGGGATGGTCACAGATTACAGGTTCAACAACCTCAAATACCGGATGCC
>JAWOEP010000367.1:0-3278 GCA_046482705.1 Desulfotignum sp. | reverse complement strand
CGCCGAGCAAGAACGACAGGGCCGCGACTGGCGGGCGGAGTTGCAGAAGCGACGGCAAACGAAGCCACCGTTATCGCCGCAAACGAAGCCGCAATCGTCCGTTCAGCAGATCGAAGCCGTCGCCTCGCCGGAGGTCAAGGCCCGGCTGTCCGTTTGCAGGGCGTGCGACAAATGGACCGGGGCGACGTGCGGCGAGTATTCATGTTCCGCCAAGTGGCGTAACGACCTGCGCCGGGGCCGATGCCCGGTTTCTGGTAGAGCTTTCTGGCCTTGGCGCGCACATCCATAACCGTGATATTGGGGGTGTCATCTATGAAAATAGGCATTTCATTAAGGATGCCGGCAGCGTCAGTGGCATTCTGCCAGTCTTCCTGACTGATGAATCCGGTGCGCAGCCGGTTGGAATCAATGCGGGCCTCAGCGGTAAGCAGCCGCATGGAAAGCTGTTCATTGGACATTTCAAGGGAAAAGACCGCCACAGGCTTTTGTTCTTCCAGGGCCACATTTCTGGCAATGTTCAAGGCAAAAGCGGTTTTGCCCATGCTGGGTCTGGCCGCCAGGATGATCAGATCCGATTTCTGAAGTCCTGAGGTGATTTTGTTCAGGCGCATATACCCGGTGGATAGTCCGGAAAGCCCGCCATCTTTTCCCTGCTGTTCTTCTAATTTGTCTATGTTTAAATTGATCAGTTCCCCCAGGGATCTGAAGGACCCGCTGGATTTTTTTTCTGCTATCTGGAAAATGGATGATTCGGCAAAATCAATGGTGTCTTCCACATCTCCCTTGTCTTCAAGGCAGTGCTGTATGATTTTTGAAGCAGCATCTATCATCATGCGCAATGAGGCTTTGCCCTGGATGATTCTGGCATAGTGTACCGCATTTACCGCAACCGGTGCAGCATCTGCAATGGATGCCAGATAGCCTGCCCCGCCAATGCTTTCCAGCTCGTCGTTTTTTTTGAGGGCATGGGCCACTGTCACCAGATCTGCCGGCTCTTCCTGGGCTGCCAGATTAAGGATGACCCGGAAAATCTTTTTATGGGCCCCTTTGTAGAAGTCTTCAGGGGTTAAAAGATCAGTGATTTCAAACAGCACATCATTGTTGATGAAAACAGCGCTTAATAATGAGGCTTCCGCATCCAGATCATGGGGCGGTGTTCGGTCCAACAAAGGATCTGATTTTCTGGTTCTGGTGTTGACCAAGGGTTTTCCAAATTTGTTAAACCTGTGCTGACACCGGCCAGGTCACCGGGCAGCACAGGCAGATGGGCTTATTTTTCCTGTTTTTCTTCCGCTTCAACAACAACGGTTATTTCCGGTTCCACATCCTTGTAGAGCCTTATGGGAACCTTGTATTCCCCGGTTTCCTTGATGGGTTCCGCCAGAAGAATGGAGCGGCGTTCCACCGAAATGTTCTGGCTGTTCAAGGATTCCTTGATGTCGTGGGTGGTGATGGATCCGTAAAGATAAATTTCTTCACGGACTTTGGCTGTGAGTTTGCAGACCACATCCTTGATTTTATCAGCCATTTCCTCAGCCAGTTTCTTCTCTTTTGCAATCTGCAGTTCGAGTTTTGCCCTGGCCTGTTCCATGACGCGTTTGTTCTGGGGGGTGGCAAGCATTGCTTTTCCCTGGGGAAGCAGGTAGTTGCGGCCGTATCCTGCTGCAACCTCACATTCCGAGCCTGCAATACCCAGGGTATCAATGGTTTCTTTTAATATGACTTTCATGTAAACCTCCAAAAGGATTCAGCCCATTTAAGGGGCTGATAGGGGTTGGTATCATTTTTGAAACTCCAGCTTTCTGAAGTTGATCCAGTTGTCAAAGAATCCGAGGCCGATGACCAGAATGAGAAAATAGATCTGTACAGCGATCAGTCCATAGCAGAACACCTTTAAAAAGGTGGGGGATTCTTTTTTCTGGAAATAAAATGAAATAATGGCAATTCCTTGAAAAAAATAAACAAGCATTAAAATAATCAGACAGTTGATGCCAACGTATTTGGCAGCCCCGACAGGCAGCGCCAGGAGCAAGCCCATGGCTATTACCACCCACACAAGCAGGTCGGGTGCTTTGAAACGGTTCAGGTTTTCCATGTTCTTCAGGGTTATCCCGATTCTGGCCAGCAGTTTTTTGATGATCAGAATATTCAACCACACCGTGGTCATATAGGAGACAATGAACATACCGGGCAGAACAATGAGAAATGCAGAATTCAATACGTCAATCTGTTCTTTTTCAATCCCCATATCCTTGTAAAGGGCAGATGTCAGGCTGAAGTACTGGGAGATGTAATCAGAGACCATATCCCCCATGGCGGTTGTATGGAGACCGGCATATACAAAAAATGCCGCCAGAGCCAGACCCATAACACCTGTAACAGTAAAGACCATTGTCCGTTCAATACCCATGTGTCGCTCAATACATTCGCCCAGGAACATGCCGGTCAGAAGCAGGGCACCAAAATACAGTGAATCAAAGGCAAATCCACGGGTCATCACCATGAGCACCACAAAGCTGACCACTGCTATGATACCACCGCCTTTGGGTCCCAGCTTCAGCCGGTAAAAAAGCACCGGCAACGGCAGCACCAGCAGGGCAAATACCCCTAAAAAGGGGAAGGTATAGCTGACGGCAAAGATCATAATGCACAGGCAGATGCCCAGCACAATGTCTTTGGCAGCAGAGGGCAGGGGGATGATGTTGGTCACCGTAAGATTCTCCGGCAGTCTGATTATTGCGGGGGTCTTCCCACGAACGGAAGCAGGGCTATCTGACGGGACTGTTTGATGGCCAGTGATAGTTTGCGCTGGTGTTTGGCACAGGTGCCGGTGATCCGTCTGGGTATGATTTTCCCCCGTTCAGTGATGAACTGTTTCAGGGCTTTGGGGGCTTTGTAATCTATGTCCATGCCGTTGTCCACACAGAATCTGCATATTTTGCGCCGCTGGTAAAATCGGTTTTTGCTGTCGCCTCTTTGGCCTTTATACATAATATCTATCCTCCAGTCCTTTATCAGTTCTTGTCGGCAGTAATTGTTTCAGCAGTTTCCGGTGCTGCTTCAGCTGCTGGTTCATCTGATCCGGTTTCTTGAACCTGTGTGCCGGCATCAGCCTCAGTGTCAGTTTCTTTTTCGGCATCAGCAGCCCGGGCAGCATCAACCGCGACACCCGGTCGAGCAGCGGGGACCCTTCGCGCGCCGCAAGGAAATTGTAGCCCGTGCGGGTATCGGTCTTGCGGGCGCGGATCGTGGCGATACCGGGCATCGGCACGAGCGTG
>JAWOEP010000019.1:0-6850 GCA_046482705.1 Desulfotignum sp. | reverse complement strand
AACATTTATTTATTTGTAAAGATATTATTGTTCGTCTGAAATATCCAGGTTGAAGAGCTGGCGGGTCACATTCAGGTACAAAGAATCATCCCGGTGGCTGCCGGTATTTCTCAAAAACAGTATCGGGTCATGGATGGCCCGGGATGCAATGGCCCGGGTCATGCGGCGGATGGCAGCCCTGTCCTGTTCGGGCAAATGTTCCAGATGGGCCAGGGTTTTGTCACACTCCATTTCCACAATGGCTGTCATCTTGTCGTTAATGGCTTTGATGGTAGGGACAATGGCCAGGCTGTCCAGCCATTTTCTGAACTTGACCACCGCCTGGGCCACAAACCGCTCAGCCTTGACGGTTTCGTGTTCCCGCTGCTGGATATTGGATGCCACAATGGTTTTCAGGTCATCGATATCATAAACATAGGCATTGGACAGGGCATTGATTTTCGGATCGATATCCCTGGGCACGGCAATATCAATGAAGAACAGGGTCCTGTATTGCCGTTTTTTCATGGCCTTTTTCACCTGATCCGCCGTTATCACGTATTGGGTGGCGCCGGTGGAAGAGATGATGATATCCACCTCTGCCAGGGCAGATTCTTTTTCTTCAAACCCCAGGGCCTGGCCCCTGAATTTTTCAGCCAGGGTAACGGCATTTTCAAAGGTCCGGTTGGCCACCAGAACCTTTTTCACATTATGGGACATGAGATGTTCCACCGCCAGTTCCGCCATCTCCCCTGCCCCCAGCAGCAGTACGCTTTTTGTGGACAGGTCGCTGAAAATTTTATTAGCCAGCTCTACTGCGGCATAACTGATGGAAACAGCATTGTCCCCTATCCCGGTTTCCTTGCGCACCTGCTTGGCAATGGAAAATGCCTTGTGCATCATCCGGTTGAGCAGCACCCCTGAAGCCCCGGCTTCCACCGCTGTTCTGTAGGCCTGCTTCACCTGGCCCAGGATCTGGGGTTCCCCCACCATCATGGAATCCAGACTGGACGCCACCCGGAAAATATGGCGGACAGCCTCGTCCTGATGCAGTACATAAAGGGCTGATGCAAATTCAGACACCGCAATTTGCTTCTGCGCAGAAACAAACAAGGTAATATCATCCACAGAACTGTCGCTGCCGGACACATACAAAATTTCCGTCCGGTTGCAGGTGGAAAAAATCAACGCCTCTTTTATATCTGGATGCTGCGTAAGGTCTTCAAGGGCTGCAAGGGTTTCTTCCCTGGAAAAAGACAGTTTTTCCCGAAGTGCCACAGGGGCGGTTTTATGGTTGACACCAATGAGTATGATTTGTGACATGATGTGCCCGCTATTTGGTAAATTCCTGGTGGTGTCCGCCCAGAAACATGTTAACCCCCAGAAATGTGAAAATAATGATAGCGAATCCAATGATGGTCATAATGGCTGATTTTCTGCCCCGCCACCCCGAGTACAGCCGCAGATGGATCAATACGGCGTATACCAGCCAGGCCCCAAGAGAGAAAACCTCTTTGAAATCCCAGCTCCAGAAGCGGCCCCATATGGCTTTGGCATATACAAACCCGGTGATCAGCCCGAAGGTCAGCAAAAAAAATCCCGTGACAATGCAGGCATGGCTCACCAGATCCAGAAAATCAAGGGAAGGCAGCCGCTTGAAAAAAAACCCCGGGTTCTTGGCTTTGATCCCTTTTTCCTGAAGCAGATACAATATCCCGGCACCGCAGGCCAGTCCCAGGGCAGCATCCCCTGTAAAAACAAGCAGTATATGGCAGTAGAACCAGAACCCCTTGAGGATGTCATTGGGCACCACCTGGGTATCCGGCAGCACCATGACCATCAGCATGGTTCCGGATAAAATAATGGCGGCAAACAGTCCCAGCATCTTGAGATGAAATTTATACTGTACAAATAAAAACATGCCCCCAAAAGCCAGGGCCGCCATGGAAAGGCTCTGGACCAGGTTGTGGACAGGCAGACCGCCCATGGCCGCCCCCATGACCACAATGGCGGCAAAGTGCACCAGAACCCCGGCTGTGATCAGAAAAATGGACGTTCTGTGCACCGGTTCTTTTTGATAGACCAGATAAAACAGGTATCCTGCCAGACTCACAAGGTAGAGCAAAAAGGCAAATTGCAGCATGGTGCCGGCTGTTTGTAATCCATTCATAGTGTGTTGTGTTTATCCCTCCTGTGATGTCAGATCCTGAAAAGAAAACCCGCTGCCCAGCAAATCAAACAGGATGGTATCAATGGCAGCGATATCCTGGTCGGCAATCAGGGCCGGCACATTTTTTTCCATCACTTTTCTGAAAACCATTTTATGGCCGTCCGGATCATGGCCGGTTGCCAGCAGCCTTTTCCGGATGGCTCTCATGAGCACCAGAAAAACGGCATATTCAGGCCCGTATGTCCGGTCCAGATCCTGTCTGATTTTTCTGGCCAGGGCCGGGCTGGCCCCGCAGGTGGAAACAGCACAGATCAGATCCCCCCGGTTTGTGACCCCGGGAAGAATAAAATCCCCTGCTTCAGGTGCATCCGCACTGTTGCACAGTACCCCTTTTGCCCTGGCATGTTCCAGGATCTGCCGGTTCTGTTCTGCATCATTGGTGGCGGCAAATACCATAAGCATGCCATCCAGGTCCCCGGGGTGAAAGGCGCGTTTTTTCAACAGAACCCCCGGCAGTTTTTCCAATTCTTCACACATTTTTTTAGAAACAACCGTCACCCGGGCACCGGAACGAAGAAGGGTTGCCGCTTTTCTGGTTCCCACGCGTCCCCCGCCCGCCACCAGGCAGTTTCTTTCTTTGACATGCAAAAAAACCGGATAATATTTCATTTGGCTGCCCCAGGTTCCCCCTTGTTTGTACAAAACAGATACTATATATTGGCAGCATGTTTTTTTCAATAACAATTCATAAGGCAGATATTGGATGATCATTGATACCCATACCCATTTATTTCCTGAAATCTTTGCGCAGGACCGGTCCCGGTTTTTTGACAAGGAACCTGAATTCAGCCTGCTCTACAAAAATCCCAAAGCACAAATGGCCACCTGTGAGCAGCTGATTCAAACCATGGACCGGCATGGGGTTGATATTGCCTGTGCCAGCGGATTTCCCTGGCGCAACCCGGAACATGCCCGGGCAAACAACGACTATATCATTGGGTGCGTGAACAGATTTCCGGACAGGATCAGGGGATTGGCCTGTTTTGACCTGGAATGGAGCGGGGCCGCCAAAGAGGCGGCCCGGTGTATAGATGCAGGTCTTTCCGGGGTGGGTGAGCTTGCTTTTTACCTGTCCGGCATTGACAAAAGGGCCCTGGGTCTCATGACGGAGGTGATGGCCGTCTTACGGGAAAAGGGCAACCTGCCATGCATGATCCATACCAACGAACCGGTGGGACATGTCTATCCCGGCAAAACCCCGGTAACCCTGGAACAGATTCAAAACCTGGCCCAAACTTTTCCGGACAACCGGATCATCCTGGCCCACTGGGGAGGCGGCATTTTCTTTTACCATGCCATGAAAAAACAATTAAAACAGACCTTGAAAAATATCTGGTATGATACTGCAGCATCACCTTTTTTATATGACCCTGCCATTTATGACATGGCAGCCCAGGCCGGTGTTCTGGAAAAAATCCTGTTGGGAACAGATTTTCCCTTGCTGCTGCCGGACCGGTACTACCGGGACCTTTCTGCATCCGGACTGAATGAAGCCCAGCAGCAGATGATTCTGGGGGACAATGCCGCCATTTTCTATGCCTGAGCCCTGCTGGTTTCTGCCCGCTAAAAGCTAACAGCTAATAGCTAATAGCTTTCATGTTCTGTTGTGCCCGCAAGGGCATGGATGTTATTACCGACAATTTCCGCCAAACCGGCATCCCCGCCCCTGGATCAGCAGGGGATACAGATATGGAAGGTGGTGCCTTTTCCCCTGACAGAGTCCACCGTGATACGGCCGTTGTGGTACTGAACAATGTGCTTGACAATGGCAAGCCCCAAACCGGTCCCCCCTTCCTGGCGGCTTCTGCCCTTGTCCACCCGGTAAAACCGGTTGAAAATTTTCGGGAGGTGCTCCTTGCTGATACCGGTTCCATAATCTGTGATGGCGATATCCACCCACTGGGCTGTTCCCCTGGCAATGATATCCACCTGTGTTTTGTCCGGACTGTATTTCACGGCATTTTCCACAAGGTTTGCAATGGCCTGTTCCATGAGAATCGGGTCCACCATGGCAGTCAGATCCTCCGGGCAATCCACACGGATCTGCATCTGTTTTTTATCTGCCATGGTCCGGCAGGAGCCCACTGCATCTGCAATCAGTGTGGACAAATGGTTTTCTTCAAACTCTATGCCGGTTCCTTCCAGGCGCTCGAGTCTGGACAGTGCCAGCAGATCATTGATCAGTTCAATCATCCGGTTGACGTTTTTTTCAATGATTTTTAAAAACCCTGCAGTATCCTGCCTTTTGTCTGCCACCATCTCCTGAAGGGTTTCAATGAACCCTTTTATGGTGGTCAAAGGGGTTTTCAGCTCATGGGAAACGTTGGCGGCAAAATCCTTGTGCATTCTCTCCAGCCGGCGCATACGGGTGATATCATGGAAAATGATCAAGGTACCCATGCGCTGCTCCCTGGCATCCCACAAAGCACTGGAATGGATATTGAGGATATGGTCCCCGTCCTGCTGAATAAAAATATCATCTTCCACCGGTTCATGGGTGGAAAGGGCTTTCTGGATAAAATTCTGGAGTGCAAAGTTCCGGGCTACCTCCAGGATGTTCCGGTGTTTCAACTGGTCAGGGGAAAAGTTGAAAATCCTGGCAGCAGCATTGTTAATGGTGATAATCTGCTCGTCATTGCCAATGGCGATCACCCCTTCCTGCATGCTGGAATGCACCGCTTCCAGCTCTTTTCTGCGGTCCAGGGAATCCTGGATCCGGTCATCCAGATTCTGGGCCATCTGGTTCATGGCCCTGGCCAGGTCCGAAAGTTCCTGGGTATCAGGCAATGCCAGGCGGTTGGACAAATTTCCCCGGGCAAATGCCTGGGCCCCCTGTTTGATATGGTCCAGGGGCCTGATGATTCTGCGGGATACATACAGGGAGGCCGCAGCTGCGGCAATAACAGTGAAAACAAGAAACAAAAAAATTTTATTGCGCATGTCATCGATATTTTTGTCAATGGCGGAAATGGAAAACGCGGTTCTTACCACGGCCGTGATGCCCCCTTCAGGTGTGATCACAGGCAGGGCAATATACATCATGGTGTCATCCAGGGTAGTGCTGTGACGGATGGACATCCCTTTTTCCCCCTGCAGGGCTGTCTGAATCTCAGGCCTGTTTTTGTGGTTTTCCATGGGTTTGATCCGGGCAAAAGAATCTCCCACCACCTCTCCTGAGGGCAGAATAATGGTCACCCGTGTCTGGATGGATGCACCCAGATCCTTGCACAGGGCATCCAGATCCCGGTCACGTCCTTCGGCCATGGCGTCAGCCAGTTTCAACTGAATGAGCCTGGCCCGGATGTTCAGCTCTTTTTCCGAGTTT
The DNA here is from genome assembly GCA_046482705.1 of Desulfotignum sp. Lineage (GTDB taxonomy): Bacteria > Desulfobacterota > Desulfobacteria > Desulfobacterales > Desulfobacteraceae > Desulfotignum. Next base: position 1,316 of record JAWOEP010000019.1, on the reverse strand, counting down.
TCCAGAAAAAACTGTCTTGAATGGTCAATGAAATACCAGGCTTCCAGGGAGAGAGACACGATGATGATGATTAAAAAAAAGGGGAAAATCCGCCAGATCAGTTTTCGTTTTTTCATAAGGTTTTTGTTTCTTTGTTAAACTGTTTGCGCTTTGTCTTGAAGTTTCCTGTCCTGTTACTCTTTGAACCGGTACCCCACACCCCTTACGGTTTCAATACGGGATGCATAGGATTTGAGTTTTTTGCGCAGTCCCACGATTATGACATCGATGCTTCTTTCTGTCACTGCATAGTTTTCCCCGTGAATGGCATCCATGATCTGGTTTCTTGTGAACACCCAGCCTTTTTTGTCCGACAAAAATGACAATAGTTCAAATTCAGACAAGGTCAGATCCACCTTTTCCCCCTGGATGGTGACCACATGTTTGGCACGGTCTATGGTCATTTCCCCCACCTGGCGGATATCGGCGGGCGGGTCATCCAGCCCGTGTTTTCTGCGGCGCCGCAAAATGGCACGGATCCTTGCCAGCAGCTCTTTGGGGCTGAAGGGCTTGGAAATATAATCATTGGCACCCAGCTCCAGGCCGGTGACAATATCCGACTCCTCCCCCTTTGCTGTGAGCATGACAATGGGCAGCTCCTTTGTCTGGGCAGAATTTTTCAAAAATTTGGTCACTTCCAGGCCGTCAATGCCCGGCAGCATAAGGTCCAGAACAATAAGATCCGGCAGGGACTGCCTGGCGATCTTGATGGCCTGTTCCCCGGTGAATGCGGTGAGGATATCATATCCTTCATTTTTCAGGTTATACCTGATCAGCTCGATGATGTCTTCTTCATCATCTACAATCAATATGGTTTCTCTGGCCATGTTTATTTCCTGTGTGATGTGTTTACGGGTAATGCGGCAACAGGGCAGCCGCATATACAGGGGCCTGTCAGGCAACAGTGCCCGAAATCAGGTATGGCGGATGATATCTCCTTCAATAAGATAAATCACCTCTTCAGCAATATTGGTGGTATGGTCTCCGATGCGTTCAATGTGCCGGGAAATCAAATACATATTGATAATCTCCGTCACCATGTCCGGATGTTCCCGGATATCGGTCTTCATGGTGCGGTAGGCCTCGTTTCTCATGGTATTGACCTCTTCATCCATATCCAGGACCGTATAGGCCATCTCCACATCCATGCCCACCAGGGCATCCAGGCTCAATTTGAGCATTTTGGCTGCCTGGTCCGCCATGGCGGTATAATCATATCCAAACTTATTCGGGTCATCGGAAGAGGTGATAAACCGCCTTGCAATATTGCCGGCATA
>JAWOEP010000219.1:0-5615 GCA_046482705.1 Desulfotignum sp. | reverse complement strand
TTATAAAGGTTTAAAATTAAGTTAATCTATGGAAACCTTCTTTAATCCTCAGTCAATTGTTATTTTTGGGGCAAGTAAAGATCCTCAAAAAAGTGGAAACCGTGTTCTCAGAAATATTTTAAATTACACAAATAAGAATGTATATCTAATCCACCCAAAAGAAGAAGAGATCCTTGGGATTCAGTGTTATAGAGATTTAACTAATATTCCTTTAGAACATATAGATTTGGGAGTAATAATCTTACCTATACCATATGTGTTGGATGCTTTAGAAAGATGTGTCGAATTTCATGTAAAATCTATAATTATTGAGTCTGGAGCCCTTTATTTTGAATCTGATGATGATTTTGAAAATGAAAATAGGGTCCAAATGATTTTAGATAACGCAAACAAAACTGGAATTCGTATTATGGGTCCAAATTCAATTGGAATATATTGCGCTAAAAAAGGAACAAAGAATTTAACAACCTCTCTTATATATTCAGAAGATTTACCCGGAATGAAAGAAAAAAATTTATCAATTGTAGCCCAAACAGGTTTAACTTTATCAGGATTACTTTTAGGTCAAAATTATATTCAAGAGGTTGGTTTGGCAAAAATAGCATGCATAGGTAATAAGATTGATATAAATGAATCAGACTTGCTTGACTTCTTAGAAAATGATCCAGATACAAATGCCATTGCTCTCTATTTAGAAGATATTAAAGAAGGACAAAGATTCAAAAAACAATGCGAAAGGATTTCCAAGAAAAAACCATTAATCCTTCTGAAATCTGGGAAAACTGAAAAAGGAAAAAAAGCAATTGTTTCACATACAAAATCTCTTGCTGGGAATTATAAAATCATTGAAGGATTATGTAAACAATTTGGAATAATATTAGTCGAAGATTTTCATGAAATGTTTATGGTAAGTAAGTGTTTATTAAATCAACCCATCCCAAAAGGAAATAAAATTGGTGTGGTATCCATTTCAGGAGCGGGAACAGTATTAGCAAGTGATTTAAGTGACAAATTTAATCTAAAACTTATTGAACTAAATAGAATTCAAAAACAAGAGCTGAAGGAAATTTTCCCCAAATTTGCTTGGAAAGATATCTATAATCCACTAGATATTTGGGCTTCAATTGAAAAAGTTGGACCAAATAAAGCTTATCAAAAATCGGGGAATATCTTACTATCAGAAAAAAATGTTGATATCCTCATCTTTTATATTACTGGGATTAAGGAGAGTGAATTTGATTGGAGCATCCTCAAGAATCTTAACGAAACTTATCCGTGCACAGCAATTTATGTTGGGTTTTTCGGAGGGGATAAAAAACTACTGTTAAAATGGCGTGAAGAGATTGAAGAAAGACTAAATATTCCTACATTTGAATCAATAACTATGATGTTCAAGACAATTTCAAAACTATTAGAATTAAAGACGACAAATGGTTCATTCAGTTAAAATAGTCCAAGTGTAAGGAATAAGATGATTAAGGTGAGGGGATGGGTTCTTTACTGGCGACATTTTGATATTCTCCTTTGATCTCATTTAGCTCAATCGTGATCACGGTATGTTTTTGTCAAACGCAAAGCAGTATACTTACAATTTTCTCCCCGGGATTACCACAGCCAGGTAACAATTACCCGGGCCCAGGTCCAGGAATATTATGAACAGCATCCAGAAGAGTTCCAGATACCGGAAAAAGTTGAAGCCCGCCATATTCTGATCAAAGTGGATGACGCTGCAGATGAAAAGGCGGTGGAAACAGCTGAAAAAAAAGCCCGGGCTGTTTATCAGCGGGCTGTTTCCGGAGAGGACTTTGCCGAGCTGGCCAAAGAAACCTCTGAAGGACCTTCCAGTGAAGATGGGGGATATCTGGGTATATTTGAAAAGGGCAGCATGATCAAACCATTTGCAGACAAAGCGTTTTCCATGAAACCCGGTGAAATTTCAGAACCGGTCAGAACCCGGTTCGGCTGGCATGTGATAAAGGTGATGAACCGGTTTGATGCCCAGGTAGAATCTGTGGAACAGGCAGCTGAACAGATTAAAACCCGTCTGGCGGAACAGGAAATGCAGAATATGGCCTATTATAAGGCTGGAGAAGCCTTTGATGCCGTCATTGACGGAGATACCCTGGAACAGATAGCCCTGCTTACAGAAAAACAGGTCAAAACCACCGATGTCTTCGACCAAAACGGCAACGGACTTGATATGGAACAGGCAGCTGGTTTTGCCGATGCCGCTTTTACCCTTGAAGAACAGCAGATCAGCGATGTCAAGGAGATCGGCAATACATATTTTCTTATCAAAGTAGTGGAAACCATTGATCCTGTGCAGCTGCCCCTGGAGATGGCACAGGATGCAATCATTGATACCCTTGGGCAAAAACTGCGCAGGGCAGCCGCAGAAAAAAAAGCACAAGAACTGCTTGCTGCAGCACAATCAGCTGAAAATCTTGGGGCAGTAGCCCAAAAAAACAATATCACACTTTCTTCCACCGGGTTGTTTGCCCGCAATGATTCTGTTCAAGGGGTGGGCAGATCTGCTGATTTTACCGATGCTGCTTTTGATCTGACGCCGAAAAATCCATTATTTCCAAACGTTTTGGAAACAGACCAGGGATTTTTTGTGGTTGCTTTCAAGGAAAAACAGGTGCCGACTTCTGATGAAATCAACCAGAACCTTGCAGGTATCAGGCAGCAGCTTTTGCAGACAAAGCAGGGACAATACTACCAGGCATGGATTAATGAGCTGAAAGAAAACAGCAAAATTGAAATTGATTCCCAGTTCATAAATTAGGACCGCATCAGTGAAAAAATACTTTGGTTTCATATTACTGGTCCTGGTCTGGCTTGCCTTTGTTTCCTGTGCGCCAAAACACCCTCTGCCCTTTGCTTCCCCGAACCTGCCGGCTGATCCTGCCCTGGTTCACGGGGTGCTGCCCAATGGATTCCAGTATGTTCTCCTGCAGAACCATACCCCCAAAGACCGGGTCAGTATCCATCTGAATGTATTTGCAGGATCGGTTCATGAAACAGATGAGCAGCAGGGGATAGCCCACTTTCTGGAACATATGCTGTTTAACGGAACACAACATTTCAAACCCGGGGAACTGGTGACCTATTTTCAGTCCATAGGCATGGATTTCGGTGCAGATGTCAACGCCAGCACTTCTTTTTTTCATACAGTTTATGATGTAAGCCTTCCCAAAGGTGACCAGGCACATCTTGAAGATGCCCTGCTGGTTATTTCGGATTATGCCGAAGGGGCCTTGCTTTTGGAAGAGGAAATTGAAAAGGAACGCGGTATTATTCTTGCTGAAAAACAGGAACGTGATTCTGTTTCCTATCAAACCTTTAAACAGAGCTTTGCTTTTGAACTTCCCGGATCCATTCTGCCCAAAAGATTTCCCATAGGCATTGTACCGGTAATCCAGGCAGCTGACAGGAATTTGATAAAAAATTTTTATGACTCCTGGTACAGGCCGGATAATATGGTGCTGGTCATGGTGGGAGATATGGATATCCAGACGGCACAGGCACTCATACAAAAGCGGTTAGGATCATTTTATCCACGTGCTTCAGGCAAAAGCCCTGAAGCATCTGACATGCAATGGATACCGCATAAAGGCATAAAACCCTTTTACTTTTATGAACCAGAGGCTGCAAAGACCAAAGTCACATTAGAGCGCATTACATACACGGATGTTGTTTTTGAAACCACAAACCAGCTTAAACAGGATCTGGTCAGGACGATTGCAGATACTATTTTCCAAAACCGGCTTTCACATATGATCAGTCAGCAGACAGCGGCGTTTTCGTCTGCGTCTGCATATTCCGGTATTTTTTTACACCACATTTCCATGGCAGCCGTTACAGCTGACTGCAGGCCCGAAAACTGGGAAACCACCCTTGTCCAGTTGGAAAAGATGTTGCGCCAGACCCTGGAATCGGGTTTTACCCAAAAAGAACTGGACTTTGCAAAAACAGTGTTTATTTCCAAATTGGAGGCAGATGTCAAACAGGCTGATACCAGAAAAACCGCCCGGCTTGCACGGTCACTTTTGCAATCCATTCAAGACAAAAAAATGTTTTTATCTCCCGGGCAGAGAGAGGAACTGCTGCTGCCCTATATGGAGAAATTGTCTCTGGACCAGGTGAACCAGGCATTTAAAGATTCCTGGCAAGCTGACCACAGACTGGTCCTGGTCACCGGTAATGCACAGATTGGTTCCCGGCCCTCTTTTTCTTCTGAAGACAGGATCCGCAAAATATTTGTGGAAAGCCGTCGGGAACCTGCTGATCTGTTTGTACCTGTTGTGTCTCAAAAATTTCCCTATCTGCCGATGCCGGATACACCGGCCCAAATTACACATCAGCAGAAAAATGAAAACAATCTGGGCATTACCCGGATAGATCTGGATAACAATATCCGCCTTAATCTTAAACAGACAGATTTTCAAAAAGGAAAATTTTTGTTCAAGGCGGTTTTCGGCAGGGGCAGGGCATGCCAGCCACTGGATATGCCCGGTCTTGCCCATATCAGCCAGCAGACTGTCCGTCTGAGCGGGCTGGGAAACATGCATCTGGATCAGCTCAAACAGGCGCTGGCAGGAAGGGATGTGGACATTTCCTTTACTGTGGGAGAATCATATTTTTCTCTGGAAGGAACGGCTGACCCCCGGGAGATAGAACTGGTTTTTCAGCTTATTTATGCCTACCTTGCTGATCCGGGTTTCAGACCTGAAGCACTTGCGCTTGCCAAAACCCGCTACCGTCAGATGTATGACACTTTAAAACGGACACCTGACGGGATCATGCGTATCCATGGGAACCGGTTTCTGGCAAAACAAAATCCATTGTTCGGGATGGCCCGTCCTGATGAGGTGGATCAGATCAACATCAAGGATATCCAATCCTGGCTCTCTCCCTTTTTTTTCGAAAATGAACTTGAAATCTCCATTGCAGGCGATTTTGATCCAGATGCGGCAATCTTTCATGCCCGCACCGTTATGGGGGGACGTGAACCAAAAAATAACGGTCCGCCAGCATGCAGCCGGGAACCGGTAAAGTTTCCCAAAGGGGAACAACTGGATTTGACCCTGGACACCAAAATAGAAAAGGGTGTGGTTAGAATGGCCTTTCTTACAGATGATTTCTGGGATATTCAGCAGACACGTCAACTGTCCATATTGTCACGGGTGGTTTCCGACCGCCTTAGAAAAATCATTCGGGAAAAACTGGGAGAAGTCTATTCTGCATATGTTTTTAACCAGCCCTCCATGGTCCATGAAGGATATGGCATTATGCAGATGGTTGTGCCGGTGTCAAGGAAAAACAAAGAACTGGTTGAACACACCATGAAGAATATCGTCAAAGATATTGTTATGAACGGTATTACACATGAAGAAGTGGAACTGGCATTGCATCCGGTGCTCAGCCAGCTGGCGGATCTCAGACAGACCAACACCTACTGGTTGAATTCAGTGATGGCTGATTCAAAAAATCATCCGGAAAAACTGCAATGGGCTGAAAATATTGTTGCCGGGTATGCATCCATCAATGCTGATGATCTGGATGCACTGGCAAATAAATACCTTGACCTGCAGACTGCCGCCCTTATCCGG
>JAWOEP010000156.1:0-3798 GCA_046482705.1 Desulfotignum sp. | reverse complement strand
CGGGCTGGAGTGGACAAAGACAGCAGAAAACTCACAGAAATACTGCTCAATATCGCAATTGCACAAAAGTCCATAAATGCCCGACAGCTGGAAAAAGATATAATGGAAATCATGGATGTTTACATGTCTCTGTCACTCAAGGAAATCCGGGTAGGTCAGCTGCTGGAGGACCTTGTCCAGATATTGAAATCCCATGAACTGCGGCTGCCGCCGGACATGTCCATCGTGGTCAAGGCCGTAATCACCATGGAAGGCACCGCCCGCATGCTGTATCCGGATCTGGATGTGATTTCCGCATCCAGACCCCATATACGCAAACTGGTAACCCAGCGTTATTCAAAACAATATATGTGGCAGCGGCTGCGCCATAACCTTTCCAGCATGTGGAGCCTTCAGAAGCATCTGCCCGCGACCCTTTCCGCCATCTTCAAAAAAATGGAACACGGGGATTTCACCATCAAGTTTGAACACAAAAATCTCAGTCCCCTGCAAAATGCCCTGGAAAGCAGTTTCAAGCGCCTGACCCTGGGCATTGTTCTGGGGGCCATGATCATCGGCTCCTCCATGATTATCACAACCGGTGTGCCCCCCTTTCTTTTCGGGTTTCCTGCCCTGGGCATGATCGGTTATATTATTTCCGCAGTGATAGGACTGTGGCTGATCATTACCATTATCAGGGGAAAAGACCATTGAATACTGCGGATGACATAAAAAACCGCATGGCAGAACTGGAAATCCTGATCAGGGAAACCAAAGAACGGCTGCCGGCCCACTCAACCAAACCCCCGGTGATGATGGATCTTTTAGCCTATGAAGATGAATACGAGGCCCTGCAAAAAAAACTGGCTGACCTGAAAAATGGGTAAGGTGATTGTATCGGATATATTCGGTGCAACACCGGCCCTGGAGGCACTTGCCAAGGCCATCGGACCAAATGTGGATATCATCGATCCCTATGGCGGAAAAACCATGGGCTTTTCCGGCGAGCGCCGGGCATATGACCATTTCATGGCCCATGTCGGGATACGCGCTTATGAAAAGATACTGTCATCCCATCTGGCTGCCCTTCCCCGGGTCAGTGTGCTGATCGGTTTCAGTGTGGGCGCAGCCGCCGTCTGGGGGATTTCACAAACCCTGACCCTGGAGAAAACAGGCAGGGCCGTATGCTTTTACGGATCTCAGATCAGGCATGCAACCCATGTTGTGCCCCATATTCCCATCACGCACATATTCCCGGAAATGGAGCCTGGATTCAACATTGATGACCTGGCAGCTGCCCTGGCAGGCAAAAAAAACGTGACCGTTCACAAGGCCCCCTATCTGCACGGCTTTATGAACGCACTCTCACAAAATTTCAACAGGACCGGATACGCCGCCCACATTGCCTGGCTGCGGTGAACCCTTCCCCGGCCCTCTGAGACCTGCGATCAAAAAAATTTTTTATTATCACATCATTTGGGTTACTGTTTTATCCAAATCGTGTTAAATTAATATTAAAATAATTTTTCAAGATCGTTCATCAGGAAAAAAATGGCTGCATTTAGTAAACCGGCTGCTCTCACCAGCCAGATAAAATCATTTCACCTGTTTCAAAATGTTGAGGCTGCATGGAAAAAACTGCGGCTCAAAATCGAATGCCTGGTTCTTTTTTTTATGGTGCCCATTGCATTATACTGGTTCCGTCATATGCTGGCATTTAAACTGGCGCCTGTTTTGCTGTTATCTGCCTTCATCTGCCTGATATACCTGTTTTCTGACAAAACATTTGACCGGTCTGTTCTGTGGAAAATGCCAGATCTTTCTACCCACATGCAACACATTCTGATCACTCTCATGGGGATCAGCCTTTTTTTAGGATTATTTACTTATCTGCTGTATGAAAATCTATTTTTGGTTTTTCCAATCAACCGGCCGAATGCCGCACTGATATTTGTGCTGTTATACCCTTTGCTGGGAGCTTTGCCCCAGGAGATCATTTTTAAAAGTTTCTTCTTTCACCGCTATGGCGATATTTTTCCGGGACAGGTGTCTCTTGTTGTTCTGAACGGGCTGAGCTTTGGCTTGTTCCATCTGTGGTACGCCAATATGATTGCCCCGGTATTTTCCATTTTCGCCGGTATGATTCTGGGTTACCGGTATCTGAAAACACAGTCACTTTTGATAACCAGTATTGAACACAGTATTATGGGTATTTTTTTGTATCTGATCGGATTGGGATGGTTTTTTTACAGCGGGTCCATTCAATAAGATGAAAGCGGCTTTTGACCCGTGCAAGTCACCTGATCTTTTTTCTTTTCCATCACACCGTTCTTTCCCATTACCCCCTCTTTGACCAGGTCGCACAAGGGATCAGGAAGGTGATTCTTTCTGTGCTCTTTTGCATTCCGCGATCAGGGGTTTGTATTCTTCATATGCACTTTTTGCCCACCAGAGCTGCTCTTCTGAAACCCGGCCCGTGATCCGGCCCGGGGTGCCGAACACCAGGGAATACTCCGGGATGCTCTTGCCCGCACCCACCAGGGCCCCGGCACCTATGAGGCAGAAATCGCCGATGCAGGCTTCGTGGAGCAGGGTGGCGTTCATGCCGATGAGCACATATCTGCCGATGGAACGGCAGTTGAGCACCGCCCCGTGGCCGATGACCACCCGGTCGCCGATAAAGACATCCCCGTCTCTGCCGCCTGGTGCACCTGCATGGATCACGCAGTTGTCCTCCACAATGCTTTGCCTGCCGATGGTGATTTTTCCCAGATCAGCCCGGATCACCGCACCCGGCCAGACACTGGATTCTTCCCCGATTTCCACATCCCCGATAATCACGGCTGTGTCATCCACAAATGCAGACGCGGCAATGCGCGGTGTTTTGCCCCTGAAGGACCGTATCATATATTATTTCCTTTACTTGAATAGTCATGGTGTTGAAGATTCATCCCGGACGGTTGCAAGTTTTCTGTAATCTTCCGGCGTGTCCACGTCCCTGAGAATCCCGGCATCTGCAACAGCAATACTCTGTATCCGTGGTGCAAATTCCTGGAACAGTACTCTGGCCCCTGCATCACCTGCCGGAGAGGCAAGACGGGAAAACAGCGGCTTTGCCACCAGCACCGGGTTGCCCCGCTGTCCCTGAAACCGGGGTACCAGTATCCAATTGTCTGTGGCCTGGAATGCTGTTACCAGGCGGTTGATGGTCCGGACCATGACCAGGGGCTGGTCCCCCAGCAGGAACAGGGCACCGCCGGTATCCTCCGGCAGGGCCTTGAGACCGGCTGCCACTGAAAAGGACTGGCCTTGGTTCCAGTCTGGATTTTCGATCACCTGAATGCCGGTCATGTCCGCATGAATCAGGTTCAGGGACTGGCGGATCCGGCCGGCTGCAAACCCCAGAACCAGAACAATATGGTCCAGCATAGATGCTTTGGCAATGGCAATCACCCGGCCCAGAATAGTGGTATTTTCAAAGGGCAGCAACTGCTTGGTGGTGCCCATGCGTGACCCGCAACCGGCAGCAAGGATAATGCCGGCAACCGGTTTTTTGCAGGCGCCTGAATTATCGGGCATCACAGGTCCACCACGCCCTTGACCGGATTCGGGTCTGCCAGGCTGGCAATCACCACCCGGCCGGGCCACGGATATGGGTGATTATGGGGAAAGGGGTGTTTTCTCCCGCCTTTTTTAACGTCACCTTTTTGCATATCCTGCCGGTCTTTTTTCAAGCTGGCCGCAACCGCATGGCCGGCTGCCACCCGGTCAGGAGCATCAGCCTTGTTGAGCCAGACAACGGCGGCTGGATCAGATCCG
>JAWOEP010000140.1:0-5538 GCA_046482705.1 Desulfotignum sp. | reverse complement strand
TTCTTAATGCTACCGGAGAAAGTCCCAAAGTGTCTTTGTCAACATCGATAAATACAGGTTTTGCGCCGCAATAACTGATGGCATTGGCTGTGGCAATGAAAGTGAGTGGCTGGGTTATTACTTCGTCATCGCTTTCAACACCGGCAAGCATTAAAGCCAAATGCAGTGCATTTGTTCCGTTTACACAATAGGGGCTTCCTGTTTACAGTGATCAGTCCCTGGCCCGGTTTCAGCCAGACCCGCGCAACAGCGGTCTTTCGCTTGCCGACGGCGTGAGGGAATACCAGGACAGATAAAAATAGAACCAGTTTTTTCATTTATATCTCTCTTTTCAATGCTTTCGGGCAGCGTGCAGTGACAGCTATTTTTTTTTACAGTTTTTCTGCAGCCGCAGTTGAAATCTTAATTTATTATATGAAAAAAGCTTTTGGTTTCCAATTGGTGCAATCATGTATTTTTCACCCCTTGGCTTTTATAGCGCATCCAGATGAGTCAGTGATCCCGGCCGGCTGATATGGGTGTTTTCCTGTAAACGAAAGGAGCGTCCGTAACCATGATCCGCCACAAAAGATTTCAGATTATATCCTTGAAGTGATTTTTATTGAATCGTCTGACAGCCAATGTGGACCTGATCGCGGAAAAGGCCCGGGCTACAGGGAGTGCAATAAATTCATTTTCCCTAGCGTGTGCGGTGTTAGGCCAAACATCCAGTCCTGAATAGAGATCTTGACAAGCAGCGTATATCCGGAGGATAAAGTGGTTATGAAACAGGTGTGGATCATAGGGGGTGGGAGATTCGGGCTCAGGGCTGCAGAATGGCTCATCAGACAGAAACATCCATCCTTTGCAGTAACCCTTGTGGATCTGGACAGGCAGTGTCTGGAAAAGGCACAATCTCTGGGATGCAGCGTTTATGCGGGTGACGGGGTGGATTATCTTTTCACCCGGATGACCTGTGACTGGGAACCGGACTGGGTGGTACCGGCAGTACCCGTGCACCTGGCATGGCAATGGTGCAGACGGAGACTGGGGAAAAACCGCCTTTTGTCCCGGCCCCTGCCTGATGAGATCGCATGTCACCTCCCCAACGCCATGCGCGGAACAGATAATCAGATCTATGTGAGCCATGCCGATTTTCTGTGTCCCCCAAACTGCAGTGAACCGGACGACCGGTGCACAAAGACCGGAAAACCCAGGAAGAAAGATATGTTCCGGATCATCGCTGATCTGGGTTTTAAAGAAACCCATTCGTTTGTGATTCAAAGCCGCCAGCTCGGGCCGGGGGTCGGGGGATATGCCCCGGCAGACCTGTTTGATCTGGCAAACAGAATAGGCCGGCACCAGGGAAAATGTCTGGTGGCCACGGCCTGCCGGTGCCATGGCGTGATATCCGGCGGTCTTGTTAAAAAAACAACTATTGACAAAAACTAATATTCTGTTTATAGAATTATTATTCTAAAAATGAAATATTGAGTTTGATACATGACCCGACCGACCAGAAAAGAGCGGGATGACAACCGAAAGCGCCGGGAGATCCTGGCGGCCGCCCTGGAAATGTTTGCCGAAGGCGGCTTCCACAACACCACCATGGCACAGATTTCCAAGGCAGCCCAGTATCCCCTTGGCACCATTTACAAGTATTTTCCCGGAAAAAAAGAGATGTACCATGACCTGGTGATCGAACGGGTGCATGAACTGGGCCGCATTCTGTATGATATTGCACACAACAAAGCCCTTGCAGTAACGGACAAGCTGCTGGCCGCCCTCAAGGCCCAGGCCCGGTTTTACAGGGATAACCAGGATGTGGTGAAAATCTATATTTCAGAGAGAAGCAATATCGACAGTGTGGGCATGCCCAAGCTCAATGAGCGGGTAAACCGCCTCCACGAGCGCATGGTGCAGCTGTTTGAACAGGTGTTTGACCAGGGCATCCGCAAAGAGGTGTTCAAGGCCTATCCTGCCCGGGACATGGCGGAACTTTTTGCCGATATCGTGCATTCCGCAGCCTGGTCCTGCCTGTTCAGAGAAGAAGACAAGGACACATCAGACCGGCGGCTGTCCATGATTTTTGAGATGTTTACAACCGGCATAAAAAAATAAATACTTTATAAGGAGCGTACATACCATGGCACAATCCATTGCAGACAGAAGAGACCAGGAATTTGTACTTCATGAGATGCTCAATGCAGCTGAACTGGCATCCCATGAACGATTCGAGGAATTCAACAAAAAAACCATGGACATGGTGCTGTCCGAGGCCAGAAACCTGGCAGTCAAAGAGCTGCTGCCCGCCAACAAGGAAGGGGATGAAAAAGGGTGCTCCCTGGAAAACGGCAAGGTGACCATTCCCCCATCCTTTCACCGGGCTTATAAACTGTTCTGCGAAGGGGAATGGGTGGCCATGTGTGATGATCCCCAATTCGGGGGCCAGGGCATGCCCCGGGTGTTGTCCATGGCTGCCGGAGAATTGTTTACCGGCGCCAACTGTGCATTTCTCATGTATCCGGGCCTGACCCACGGGGCGGGCAAGCTGGTGGAGGAGTTCGGTACAGACGAACAGAAAAAAATATACCTGAAAAATTTGTACACCGGCAAATGGGCCGGCACCATGTGCCTGACAGAACCGGAAGCAGGATCTGATGTGGGCAATCTGACCACTACGGCAAAACGCAATGAAGACGGGACGTTTTCCATTACCGGCAGCAAAATTTTCATATCCGGCGGGGACCAGGATCTCACTGAAAATATTATCCACCCGGTGCTGGCACGTATTGAAGGTGCCCCTGCCGGTACCAAAGGCATTTCCCTGTTCCTGGTGCCCAAATTCCGGATCAATGCAGACGGATCCATCGGGGAACCCAATGATGTGATCTGTACCGGGCTGGAAGAAAAACTGGGGATCCACGGCAATGCCACAGCCTCCCTGGCTTTTGGTTCAAAAGGCAACTGCACAGGCGAGCTTCTGGGGCCTGAGAACAAAGGCATGAAAGCCATGTTCGTGATGATGAATGAGGCCCGGCTCGGCGTGGGACTCCAGGGATTCGGATTTGCTTCTGCTTCCTATATCAATGCCGTCAACTATGCCAGACAGAGAATCCAGGGTGTGGACCTGACCCGGATATTTGACAAGGATGCAGCGCCTGTGGCCATCATCAACCATCCGGATGTCAAACGCCAGCTGCTGCACATGAAAGCCCAGGTGGACGGGATGCGGGCTTTGATGTATTATACGGCCCTGTGTTTTGACAAGGTGTTGACAGCGGAAGATGATGTGCAGAAAGATACATACCAGGGACTGATTGAACTGCTCATTCCGGTGGTGAAAGGCTATATCACGGACCGGGCCTTTGAGGTATGCACCCAGGGGGTGCAGGTGTTCGGCGGATACGGATTCATCCAGGAATACCCCCAGGAACAGCTGCTCAGAGACTGCAAGATCACCTCCATTTATGAAGGCACCAACGGGATCCAGGCCATGGACCTGCTGGGAAGAAAACTGGGGTTGAAAAAAGGCAAACCGTTCATGGATCTGCTGACACAAATGAATGCGACCATTGCGCAGGCCAAGGAGATGGAAGAACTCAAAAATATGGCTGTCAAGCTGGAGCAGGCTGTCAACAGGCTCGGCGAGGTGGCCATGCACATGGGCATGACCGCCATGTCTGAAAAAGTGATGGATGCCTTTGCCGTGGCCCATCCGTTTCTGGATATCACAGGCGATGTGGTCATGGCATGGCTGGAACTGTGGCGGGCTGTCGTTGCTCAGCCCAAAATAAAAACCGCCAAAAAGAAGGATGCCGCCTTTTACCAGGGACAGGTGAAAACCGCCCAGTATTTTATTTCCTGGGTCCTGCCTGCCACCCTGGGAAAAATGGAGGCCCTCCAGGGCAATATCCCGGCAATAATGGAAATGCCGGAGGCAGGGTTTGCCGGATAATGTTTTTTACACCAGCATCCCTGCCGCAAAAATGTACAGCAATAAATGTCCGGCAGGGATGCTACAGCCACCAAGGAAACCTGACATGGGAAGTCTTGAAATAGATTTTTTCAGGCCGGGTTTCAGACATCACATGTCTTTTTTGGGTTTAAAGTCATTTTTATTCAAGTGGTGGCGTTTTAAAAGCCGGTTGAGCTGTCTGGGGGTGATCCCGGCCATGGCAGCCGCCTTGTCAATACGGCCCCGGACCTGGCCCAGCAGGACCGTGAGATAGGATTGTTCAAACCGGTCAATGGCCTGCTGCCTTGCCCGGCCCAGATCGGTGCCTGCATCATCTTCTGGAACAGGAGAGTCACAGTCCGGCATGGTTTCCAGAGGAAAGCTGTGGGGCATGAGCTGGGAAGACTGCTCCAGGATATAGGCCCTTTCAATGATATTTTCAAGCTCACGGATGTTTCCCGGCCAGTCATAGCGTGCAAATTTTTCCATCACCAGCGGGTGTATGCCGCTGATATTTTTTTTGTATTTGATGTTCAGATTTTTCACAAAGAGATCAGCCAGATAGGGCAGGTCTTCCCGCCTGTCATGGAGCGGCGGCATCTCGATGGGGAAAATATTCAGCCGATAATACAGATCTTTTCTAAAGTGTCCTGTTTTCACCAGTTCAAATATATCTGCATTGGTGGCAGCAATGATCCGGACATCGGACTGCAAAGAGATATCACCGCCGATACGATTGAAAATACCGTCCTGCAGTACCTGGAGCAGTTTGATCTGGGCTGCCGGCGTAATGGTACCGATTTCATCCAGAAAAATGGTGCCGCCCCTGGCCATTTCAAATTTTCCGGGTTTTCTGCGGTCCGCGCCGGTGAACGCCCCTTTTTCATGACCGAAAAGTTCACTTTCAATCAGGGTGTCCGGTATGGCACCGCAGTGGACTTCAATAAATGGTTTGTCAAAGCGCTGGCTGTGCCAGTGAATCAGCCGGGCTGTCATGCCCTTGCCCGTGCCTGTCTCACCCAGCAGCAGCACCGTGGCAATGGTGGGGGCCACTGACTTGATACTTTCATATACTTTTTTCATGCAGGGATTTTTTGACTGAATAACATCCAGCCATTCGGTTTTCCAGAAGTGATCCCGCAGGTAATCCAGTTCAAAATCCCTGGAAAGTGCGCGGGTGACCGACTGTAAAAGCAGCTGTATGTCCTGTTTTCTCACAGGAGACGGCAGGTAGCCGGCTGCACCCTCTTTTACCGCCTTTAAAGCGGTGGTCATATTTTTTTTGTCACACAGCACCACAAACTGTACAAAGGGGTTGGCTGCCACAAACGGGTGGTTTGAAAACTGAAATGTGCGTGATTCAGGATGTTTTTCCAGCAGGAAAATATCTGCCATGATCATGTCAAAAGGTGATCTGGTATGCATGGCCCTGGCCGTGTCCAGATCCGGGGCATGACTGACGGCAAAAGATTTTTCCAGGACCCGGGCAATAAGGGCAAAATCATCTGCCTGGTCGGTCAGTACCAGTATCTCTTTCATGTGGACTCTCCAAAGCAATGGCCTGGCAGGCGCTCTAACAAGAACAGCGAACAGGATGAAAA
>JAWOEP010000106.1:0-4580 GCA_046482705.1 Desulfotignum sp. | reverse complement strand
ATTAACAGACTGCTGCGGCGTATTCTAATATGGAAGTAGCCCTTTGGACCAGGTCAGAGCTGACAGGTCCTGCCATGTATGCAGAATTCCTTAGCTTGCAGCTACTATCCTGGAGGGAGCCCCGGGGTGTGTCCTGTGAACGGTCCGTCAGGTCCGGAGGGGCTGGCAGACCGGGAGGATTCAGATAACCTTTCGGCTGATCTATTACATAATCGAAACCTGCTGCAACAGACGGCCCCGCAGGCCCTCGGACCGGGCACAGGACACACCCCGGGGCGGGCTTCAAATGAAATGGACAGCTTCCGTATTAGTGGAGAATCTGGCTGAGGAAGAATTTGGTGCGTTCGTGCTGGGGGTGTTCAAAGAAGTCCACCGGGTTGTTTTCTTCCAAAATCATGCCGTCATCCATGAGCATGACCCGCTGGGCAACGGTTTTGGCAAACCCCATTTCATGGGACACCACGATCATGGTCATGCCTTCGTCGGACAGCTGCACCATGGCATCAAGCACTTCTTTGACCATTTCCGGGTCCAGGGCCGAGGTGGGTTCGTCAAAGAGCATGACTTTGGGTTTCATGCACAGGCTTCTGGCAATGGCCACCCGCTGCTGCTGGCCACCGGACAGCTGGCCGGGGAATTTTTTGGCCTGTTCTGCGATTTTGACCTTTTCCAGGTAGAACATGGCGGTTTCTTCCGCCTCTTTTTTTGGGGTCTTGCGCACCCAGATGGGCCCCAGGGTCAGGTTGTCCAGTATGGTGAGGTGGGGAAACAGGTTGAAATGCTGGAACACCATGCCCACTTCGGTGCGGATGATTTCAATATTTTTCAGGTTGTTGGTCAGCTCGATACCGTCCACGATGATCTTGCCTTTCTGGTGCTCTTCCAGGCGGTTGATACACCGGATCAATGTGGATTTGCCTGATCCGGACGGTCCGCAGATAACGATTTTTTCCTGTTTTCTGACTTCCAGGTTGATGTTTTTGAGCACATGGAAATCACCAAACCATTTGTTGAGATCTTTGACTTGAATGATAGGTTCGGCTGCTTCGGTCATGTCTGGTGTATCGGTCATTTCTGTTTCCTAAACTGTTTCTGTTAACTGCGTTGGTCTGTATCCAGTTCCCGTTCCAGTTTTCTGGAAAAATTGGACATGGAAAAACACCCCAGAAAGTACATCAGGGCCACAAACAAATACATTTCCGTGGAAAACCCATTCCATTCCGGGTTCTGTATCACGGTTTTGGATGTCAAAAGAAAGTCGTACAAAGCAATGATCACCACCAGGGAGGTATCCTTGAATGCGGAGATCAGCACACTCAGGGTGGGCGGGATCACGATTTTCAGGGCCTGGGGCAGGATCACCAGCCGCATGGTCTGGTAATAGTTCAGGCCCAGGGAATCGGCTGCCTCATACTGACCCCGGGACATGCCCTGGAGCCCGCCGCGCACCACTTCCGCCACATAGGCGGCGGTAAAAAGAATAATGGCCACCTGGGCCCGGAGAATTTTGTTGATGGTCACTCCTTCGGGCAAAAACAGGGGAAATATGATGGAGGACATGAACAGCAGGCTGATGAGCGGTACCCCCCTGATCAGCTCGATATACCCGATGGACAGATACCGGATCAGCGGCATTCGGGAATCTCTGCCCAGGGCCAGGATCACGCCCAGGGGATAGGCCGCGGTCAGCCCGAACACTGACAAAAGCAGGGTCAGGGGCAGCCCCCCCCATTTCATGCTGTCCACGGGGGTGAGTCCGAAAAGCCCGCCACTCATCAAAATGCCCATGGACGCAAGACCGATGATCCAGGCATATCCCAGTTTTTTGGACCAGAACCGTTTGTGATAGGAAAAAAACAGGAGAAGAAACAGCAGCATCATGGCGCAGAAGGGCCGCCAGTGAAGTTCATGGGGATAAAATCCGAAAATGATGAACCGCAGGTTTTTCAATACCACGGACCAGCAGGCACCGGGGCACTGCTTACATTCCGCACCGGGAGTGAACCAGACCGAGTCGATCAACGCCCATTTGATGAACGGAGGGATATACCGGAGCAGAAAAGCCAGCAACACAAGGGTCAAAATCGAGTTGAACACCCCGTTGAACAGATTTTCCCGAAGCCACCCCACAACGCCCCGCTGGACCACAGGGGGTTTCATTCTGTCTATGGCTTCTTTGTCTATGGCAACGATACTCATAACACCTATCTTTCCACCAGTTTGGATTTTTTGTTGTACCAGTTCATGAAAAGGGAAGTGGATATACTGAACATCAGGTAGCAGGCCATGATCATGGCCACTCCCTCGATGGACTGCCCGGTCTGGTTGATGGTGGTGTTGGCCACGGAAACAAAATCCGGGTACCCGATGGCAATAGCCAGGGAAGAGTTCTTGGTCAGGTTCAGCATCTGGCTGGTCAAGGGCGGAATGATGATGCGCAGGGCCTGGGGCAGAATGACCAGGTTCAAAATATGCTTTTTCTTCAACCCGATGGACATGGCAGCCTCGGTCTGGCCCCGGCTCACCGCCTGGATCCCGGCCCGGACCGCTTCCGCCACAAATGCGGAGGTATAGATCACCAGCCCCAGCAAAAGGGCGATGAATTCCGGGGACAGCATGATGCCGCCGGTAAAGTTGAACCCTGTGAGTGACGGAACATCCATTTTCACGGGCATGCCGAAAAAGAGCCACACAACCGCGGGCAGGCCCAGGGAAAATCCCAGAAAAGACCACAGCACGGGAAAATCTTTGCCGGTATCGAATTTTCTTTTTTTGGCCCAGTATTTGATGCCAAAGGAGATGACCAGACCGGCAATCAGTGCCATGAGCATGTAAAAATGGGCAGGATGGGCCTCGGGCACTGCCAGGGCCACCCCCCGGTTGCATAAAAACAGCCCGGCAAAGGGATTCAGGGCCTGTCTGGGGCCGGGAAACATCTCGTAAAACAGGGCATACCAGAAAAACAGCTGCAGCAGCACCGGAATGTTCTGCATCACCTCAATGTAGACCATGGCCAGCTTTTTGACCAGCCAGTTGGTGGACAGCCTTGCCACACCGATGAACAGCCCGATGACCAAAGACAGAACAATGCCGATGAACGAAACCTTGAGTGTGTTGAGGACACCCACGAACAGGGCTTTGGCATAGGAATCCGCTGCAGAATAATCGATCAGGCTTTCACCGATTTCAAAGGCAGCCTCTCTTTCCAGAAAACCGAATCCCGAAGCAATGGACTGTTTCTCCATGTTGACCAGGGTGTTGTTCACCAGATACCAGGCCAGCAGTCCCACCATCAGGCAGGTGGCTATCTGAAATCCGATGGCCCGTTTTCCGGGATCCAGCCAGAAAGGGATTTTTTCTTCCGATACAGGGGATGACATGGGGCGGAAAGCTCTTTTTTAATGGGGAAGGGGTTCCGGGTGCCCCGGCATATTGATCCGGGGCACCCGTCATCCGGTTGTCGTCCTGGGTTCAGTTCAGGCCGGTTGCAGTGCCTACCTGATGGGGGATGCGTACATCAGGCCGCCGTCGGTCCACAGGGCGTTCAGGCCCCTGGGGATGCCCAGCGGGGTGTCCGGGCCGACATTTCTTTCAAATATTTCTCCGTAGTTGCCCACCTGTTTGACAATATTGTAGGCCCATTTGTTGTCCAGGCCCAGCATTTCGCCCATTCCCGGGGTGACGCCCAGAAACCGCTTTACCGCCGGATTGTCGGATTTGAGCATGTCATCCACGTTTTTGGATGTTATGCCCAGCTCTTCCGCTTCGATCAGCGCAAACATGGTCCAGTTGACAATATCGTACCACTGGTCGTCTCCATGCCGCACCACCGGGGCCAAAGGCTCTTTGGAGATCACTTCCGGCAGCAGCATGTAGTCATCCGGATTGGGTGCCACGGACCGGTTGCCCGCCAGCTGGGACATGTCAGAGGTCAGCGCGTCGCACCGGCCGGCAAAGAATGCCTTGTTCAGCTCGGCCGTGTTCTCGATGACCACGGGAGACCATTTCATGCCGTTGGCCCGGAAATAATCCGCCGCGTTCATTTCCGTGGTGGTGCCGGGAAGCACACACACGGTGGCGCCGTCCAGTTCCTTGGCACTTTTGATACCCAGGGCCTTGGGAACCAGAAAACCCTGGCCGTCATAATAGTTGGGCTGGACAAAATTCAGGCCGGACTGGGTTTCCCGGGACAGGGTCTGGGTGGTGTTTCTGCACAGCACGTCAATCTCCTTGGACTGCAGGGCCGGCAGCCGCTGCACCGCTGTCAGGGCCGTGAATTTCAACTTGGATGCATCACCGAATACCGCGGCGGCCATGGCCTTGGCCGTATCCACATCCAGGCCTTTCATCTCGCCTTTTTCATCGGGCATGCCGAATCCGAACAGGCTGCCGTTAATCCCGACATCTATGTATCCCTTGGCTTTGACATCCTCCAGTGTACCTGCCATGGCCATGGCGGCCATCGCTAAAAAACTGATACAGGCAACAAAAATTTTACAGGTTTTCATGAATACTGCCCTCCTTGTTTTAAGATTAACATACATGGTGCATACGGTAAAAACACATCTCTTGTTATTAGC